>NZ_JBFUHL010000018.1:0-91438 GCF_056402415.1 Paenibacillus sp. P4_A9 | reverse complement strand
GGGTGCCACTCTTCGCTTACCTGGCTGATGGCGATCCTTGCCGATCGGTTCATCGATCCATCCTTCCTTCTCTTTGAAAATTCCTTGAGCCAGCGCTACATAGCGTCTATCAATTTGCTTCTCTCGCATAGCTTCATCCAAGAGGACATGCGCCCACTCATTTTTGGCATACAGAACAACGCCCGTCGTATCTTGGTCTAAGCGATGAATATGGCGAATTTCACAGGCTTGTCCAGTCTCTTCATAATAGTAAGCTACTGCGTTAGCAAGCGTCCCTCCTTGGCCGACTTCTGCCGGATGGACAGACTTACCAGCTGGTTTATTCACGACTAGAGTGAACTCATCCTCGAATAGAACGTCTAATGGGTAAGATTCAGGTTTAAACGCCGCCTTTTCCTGAGGAAAAACCTTTAATCGAATCGTACTGCCTTCAACACGAATTAGCCCCTGTGAAGCTAAGCGCAGAAAAAATTTGCGAGGTACAGGCAGGAACGCCGATAATTCTTCGACAGCACCCGGCTTAAGCGGTTTCCAATGCTCATTTGGAAGTGGCAGCTCCAACCATTCGCCATTACGAGACCACTTGATCATGATTCTATGCCTTTACGAAATGATAGGAAGATTGCTAGCAGAACAAGTAGAAATACAAAAACAATCGCCATGAGGTCGATCGGAAAATCAAAAAAGTAATAACGTTTCATAAAAGAACGATCTCCTTAAGAAAGAGGGATTATGTACACTTTATTTTAACAATTACCATTACCATTTGCATGCAAAAATATGATACTATTAGTCTTGTATTATTTTTTTTCGACAATTTCTATCAATTTATTAATAGAGCAGGAGAGGTTTACCTTGGGTAGTTCAATTGCAAATCATTTTCGAAATTATAGTTGGCTGAAGCGGACTTTACTTGTTATAGCAGTATGTACATTTCTAAGTTCTAGCTTTTTATTTCTTACCCCGCCAGGGACATTCATTCGTGAGTATTTGGCTAAAACAGTCATTACCACACAGCATCGTGATTGGGCTTGGATCTTTGTAGGTGCTGGGCGACGAGATCAGATGGTTCTTGAAATGCAGAATTTAACTGAAGTCAACTCCATCGAAAAACAAGATCTTGAGGCTGTACAATTTAATACAAATCGCCCTATCGAAAGCCTAGTTAAGGTAGAAGACATTTCAGGCACCCTATGGAAGGGTAAACGGATGTATGTATATGACCCACGTTCCATTCGTGTTGTCGTTCCTGCTAAACAAGGTGAAGGAGAACGAATTACATCCATGGTTCAGAGAACGGGAGCCGTTGCTGGCGTGAATGGTGGAGGATTCAACGATCCTGACGGCCTTGGAAACGGATTTGCCCCAATCGGTGCTATTATGTCCGGTGGTGAAATACTTTATACCGACCAAGAAGGAAGCAACCCGCAACAAATCGTCGGTTTTACTAAAGAAGGAACACTCATTATCGGTAAGTATACGATCAACGATCTATTGAAACTCGGCGTATCCGAAGCGGTTTCCTTCTACCCGCGTGTCATCGCGAACGGTAAACCGCTCATTACAAGCGGTGATGGCGGATGGGGACGTGCACCGCGTACCGCGGTTGGCCAAAAAGCAGACGGTACGGTTATCTTTATCGTCATTGATGGCCGTCAAACTTCAAGTGTTGGAGCTACACTGAAAGAAGTTCAGGATCTATTCTTAGAAGACGACGTCATCAACGCTGGATTCCTTGATGGCGGAGCATCTTCCGAAATGGTTTATAATAATGCGCTCATTACCAAACCATCTAGCCGTTATGGCGAGCGACGTTTACCTTCAGCTTTCTTAGTGTTCGATCATCCTGAGAAAGTTGACGTAAAGAACGTGTGGGCTGGTTTGACTACGATTGATGCAGGTGGTGCTTCTACACACCCTGAATTCTTGAAAGAACAAGCAGAACTGAGAGCACAAGGGAAATTACCAACACCAACGCCAAAAGCAACGCCTACACCATCTGCTAAGCCAGAAAATACGACCGAAGCAGGTAAAGTTGGCGGATCTTCATCACCTTCGAGTACGGATTCTTCGAAACCGAATTCGACCGACAAGCCGTCAACCGGTACACCAACAAATTCGACAAGCCCTACACCAACACCTACACCAACGTCAGGTAATGGTAGCACACCGGGTAGCAGCGCGAAGCCGTCATCAACACCGTCGCCATCAGTACCGAGTGCCACACCTAAGCCAACAACCAATGGAACAGGGTCATCAGTACCTACGGTTACTCCATCTCCAACGGTTAAACCAAATTGAGAAAAACTTCTATCGAAGTCATTCGAGGATGTGCGACCGCGTTTTAAAGGTTGTTTTTATCGCCAATAAGAATTTGTACTTCCGAGTATCGGAAACTAATAAATTCTTATGTGGTAAAAATTAAGGGCTGCTCTCACGTAGAGATTCTACGGAGGGCAGCCCTTTTCTCATTCTTATAGACGTTTCAACGCTTCGCGATGCGCACCAATCGTCGTTTCAATATCCTCATCGGTATGAACAGTCGAAACAAACATCCCTTCAAACTGTGAAGGTGCAACGGAAACACCCAAATCCAGTAGATGACCGAAGTAGGAATTAAATCGGCCAAGATCGGATGTTTTTGCCGTGTCATAGTTCGTCACAGCCGTCTCCGTGAAAAATGGACAAACCATCGAACCTACACGATTGATCGTGCTGGCAATACCGAACTCAGCAGCATTCGCTGCGAAGCCCGCTTCCAGTCTTGCCGACTTGCGTTCCAGCTCCTCATATACATTCGGCTCGCCTAGTAAGGACAATGTTGCAAAGCCCGCCGCCATAGCAAGCGGGTTGCCAGATAATGTACCTGCTTGGTATATCGGACCTGCTGGGGCAATCTGTTCCATGATGTCCAAGCGACCGCCATATGCGCCTACAGGCAGCCCACCGCCGATAACTTTGCCTAGACATGTTAAATCAGGCGTTACACCGTATAAACCCTGTGCGCAGTTTTTATGTACACGGAAACCAGTCATAACCTCATCGAAAATTAGCAAAGAGCCATATTGCTTGGTAATGTCACGAAGACCTTGCAAGAAGCCTGCCGCGGGAGGAACAACACCCATATTCCCTGCAATAGGTTCCACAATAAGCGCGGCGATTTCTTCACCAAACTTTTCAAAAGCCAGCTTCACTGATTCCAAATCATTATAAGGAACCGTAATCGTATTCGCAGCCACACTGCTCGGAACACCTGGACTGTCCGGTAATCCAAGCGTCGCAACGCCTGATCCAGCCTTGATCAGTAAGGCGTCTGCATGCCCGTGATAGCTTCCTTCGAATTTCATAATCTTGTCGCGCTTCGTAAATCCACGAGCCAATCGCAATGCACTCATGGTCGCTTCTGTACCGGAATTGACCATCCGAACCATATCGATAGACGGTACACGCTCAATTACAAGCTTCGCCATCTCTGTTTCCAACAGCGTCGGAGCTCCAAAGCTTGTCCCTTTGATTGCTGTAGCCTGAATCGCTTCCAAAACAGTCGGATGTGCATGACCCACGATGAGTGGTCCCCATGAACCTACATAATCAATAAAGGTATTCCCATCAATATCCGTTACCCGCGAGCCAGATCCACTCTCCATGAATAAAGGTGTTAAGCCCACCGATTTAAACGCGCGAACTGGACTGTTCACACCTCCAGGAATCAGCTTTCTTGATTCTTGAAAAGCTGCTGCTGAGCGTTTGTCGATTCTGCTCGAATTTCCCATTATTTAGCCCCCAATAACGTGATCTTGTGATAAAATGAGGTCATACCTTAACCAAGAACTACCACAAAGGCGGTACAACCTATGCTAGAGCTTATCAAAAAAGTTCCTTTATTCGCCCAATTAAATGAGCATCAATTGAACGCCGTTGTTCAAATATGTACAAGACGCACTTATAAAACGGGTACCATCCTATTTTCAGAAAAAGAAGTAGGTTCTGTTTTCTACATGGTGCTTAGCGGCTCCGTTAAGATCTACACGACAAGCAACTCAGGTGAGGAGAAAATTTTGTCGATCTGCAAAACCAGCGAAAGTTTCGGCGAGCTTTCCCTCATTGATGGAAAACCTCGTTCTGCATCTGCTCAAACCTTAGAAGAATGCGTACTGCTAACGATAACTGACCAGAGCTTCCTTGACTTGCTCCGTACTCATTTTGACATTAGCTTAGGTATCATGCAAGAACTTAGCAATCGTCTGCGCGATACGAATCAACAAGTCCATGATCTGACCTTTCTAGATGCGAGAACACGCGTCATCAAGAGCTTGATCAAGATGGCTAATTCGCACGGATTACGAAAAGGAACCTCGATTATCATTAAGCTTGTCCTGAACTATGATGAAATTTCACAGCTAGCTAGTGTTCAGAAATCAACGCTCATGCAGGTCATTCGTGATCTCGAAGAGAAGCAAATTCTGACGATATCCTCTTCTGAATTCACGCTGGATCTGACCAAGCTGCGGTAATCAGCTTACTATGACATCCTGCTTCTTCTGTGCAAGGGTGAGCTCGGCTAGCTGATTCGCCGCCTCTTTTCCTTGCCTTATACAATCGGGCAGTCCTACGCCATGAAATCCTGCACCTGTGACGAGAACTCGCGGCATTGCTGCCGTTAGTTCTTTTTTGAAATGAGCAATCTCCTCTAAATGACCAACGGGGTATTGCGGCATAGAATGCATCAACCTCGTCACTTCAGCGAATCCTGGTTCAGCCGTAATCCCAAGTAGATCCTTCATATCATGACGTGCTTTACTTATTAATTGTTCATCGGACCATGCCGGCCAATCTTGCTCGCCAGAACGACCTATATAACAGCGCAGCAGCACCTTGCCTTCAGGCGCAGTATGCAGCCACTTGGCTGAGGTTAAGGTACAGGCCGTAATGGTATATCCTTCATGCTTAGGAACAAGGAAACCGGAGGCATCTAGTTCAAACGGGATATCTTTACGTTCGAAAGTCATGATCACATTGGCTACGGATATATAGTCAATCTTCGCCAGCTTGCTTGCTGCCGGAAGCTCCGAAAGCAGCTTAGCCGCTTGATACGTAGGCGTCGTCACAATGATCCCGTCAACGATCTCACGATGACCGTCATCAAATGTAACCTCTGTTTGTCCATCCGCTATTTTACGCACGGAGTTAATACCAACACTCGCACGTAAATCCACCGTACTTAAAGCGTCTACTAAACCATTCACTAACGATTGCAACCCTCGCTTAAACGTCACAAACACCGAATTACGAACGGCCGCGGGCAAATGCGCGCTTTCCTCGGTCACATTTTTGCGACTCGCCATCATCCCCAGAATTAAGCTGCGGTTCTTCTGCTCCATAGCCCGAAATTGCGGGAATGTGGACTTCAAGCTCAGCTTATACGTATCTCCCGCATAAATCCCTGCAAGCAGCGGCTCAACAATGCGTTCAAGCACTTCCTTGCCTAATCTGCGCTCAAGAAAATGTCCAAGCGACTCATCTTCGGCAATCTCTCGCTTCGGCAAGATTAGATCCATGGCAGCTCGCAGCTTGCCCATTGGTGAAATAAGGCCTGTCTTCATAAAAGGTGTCATTTGTGTCGGAATCCCTAGGACCAAGCCAGGAGGCATGCGGTGCAGCTTTCTCCCACGAACAATGAAGGTTTTCTTGGCTTTCGGATTCGTACCCGTCAGCTCGTTCTCCATGCCAAGATCATAAGCCAAATCAATAATGGGACGTTTACGCGCAAGGAAGGAATCTGGACCCTTTTCGATAACAAAACCGTCACGCTCGATGGTATGAATTTTCCCGCCGAAAGACGGTGATTTCTCCACAACCGAAATGCGGAAGGGGGCACCTCCGCCATCCATCTCCAACCGCTTTTTCAAATAAAAAGCAGCGCTTAGCCCAGTAATACCCCCGCCTATAATCATATAATGAGGCACTTGAGTACTCATCTTGAACTCGCTGTCTCTTGCCATTTCTTGTATACAACATCACTTAATGTTTCCATGTAAAGGGGATCGGTATTGAGCGACTCCGTCCTCTCCAAATGTACGCCGAGCTCTTTCGCCAACGCTTGCGCTTCGATATCGATATCATAAAGAACCTCTAAATGATCGGAAACGAAACCGATTGGACAAAGTAGAATCTGATCCACACTTTCTTCTTGCTTGATCGTGCGCATGACGTCCAGAATGTCCGGACCTAACCAAGGCATAGCCGTCTGTCCCGCACTCTGCCAACCAAACTGCCAATTCGTAAGACCGACGCGTTCAGCAATTGCTTTGGACGTAGCCAGCAATTGATCCGGGTACGGATCCTTCATCTCCAGAATTTTCTCTGGCAAGCTGTGTGCTGTAAAGATAACTCGCACGTTATCACGATCCGCTTCCGCAAATTTCCCCAAAGCGTTCTCTACACGAGTTTGCAAGGCATCCAACAGTTTCGCATGCAGATGATAATCCAGAACGAAAGTCATGTTAAGACCAAGCGAGTCCGCTTTATCCTTCGCTCTCTTCACATATCCACCGACACTCATCGTCGAGTAGTGTGGCGCTAGAACGATCCCTACGGCCTCTGTGATGCCATCCTTGACCATCTGTTCAACGCCGTCTTCTACATAGGGCTGAGCGTGCTTAAGGCCTTGGTAACAGACGAATTCAAGCTCAGGGTGCTCTTGACGCAACACAGCTTCAAGTCCCTTCACTTGTTTATTCGTATTTTCACGCAGCGGGAAGAAGCCGCCAACAATGGCCTCGTAGCGCGTCGTTAATTCATGTAATTGCTCAGGCGTCGGCGGATGCCCCCGTCTGATATGTGTATAGTACGCTTCAACTTGATCCAAGCTTTCCGGCGTACCATAAGACATGACTAATACGCCAATGCGCGTTTTGCTCACGTTAAACACCACTCTTTTCTGCTTGCTGGGTTAAAACGGAATGAGAATAGCTATGAATAAACGTCGTTAATTCTTTCAATTTCTCTAGCGATGCTTCTGGGAATAGGCCATGTCCTAGGTTGAAAATAAACCCTGGCTGCTTCATCCCATCATCCATGATCGCTTTCGCTTGCGCTTCAATCACACTCATCGGCGCAGTTAGAATATACGGATCCAGGTTTCCTTGAACCGCATAGCGGTTCTGAAGTCTTTCACGACCAACGGAGATCGGTACCCGCCAATCCAGACCAATCACATCCGCTTGAATCGTCGTCAGATACGGAAGCAATTCACCCGAGCTAACGCCTGGGAAATAAATTTTCGGTTCTTTCAAATCGGACAGCTCTTTGAAGATTCTCATCATCGTAGGCCGTACATAGACGTCGAAATCGGCTGGAGAGAGTGCACCCACCCAGCTATCGAATACTTGCACGGCTTTCGCTCCATTGGCGATATGCGCACGTAGATACGTGATTACCATATCCCCAAGCTTATCCATTAACGCGAACCAGACTGTTGGCTCCGAATACATCATTTGCTTCGTACGAATATAGCTCTTCGAAGGTCTTCCTTCGATCAAATAGCTGGCAATTGTAAAAGGAGCACCCGCAAACGAAATCAACGGAACTTCCAATTCCTTGTCTAAAATACGAATCGTTTGTAGAATGTGGGACAAGTCCTTCTCCACATCAATAGGACGAAGATGTTCCACATCTTGAGCCGTACGAACCGGCGTATGTATGACAGGACCGATATCTTTGACAATATCAAAATCAACACCAAGAGATGCCACGGGATTCATGATATCCGAATACAAAATAGCAGCATCTACGCCAAGCTTTTTGATCGGCATCATTGTCACTTCAGCTGCAAGTTCTGGTTGCTGACAAATTTCGAGCAAGGAGTACTTTTCCTTGATCTTACGGTAGTCTGGGTCGTAGCGACCTGCTTGACGCATATACCACACGGGCAGCGTGTCTACCTGTTCTTTCCGGCATGCTTTAATAAAATTATCGTTATAACTCATGAGGCACCTTCCTCTTGTTTCCATCTATTCACATCCATTATGCCCTAATTATACCCCTCTCACAACCAAGGTAAGCTTATCTATTGCGACAAAAGTATGACAAAAAGAACCACCGAACTCTGTTTTAGATCACAGAGGACAAATGGTTCTCGTTCCAGCTTATTTTTGTAGGTATCTTGCGATATCTTTAGCAAAATACGTTAGGATAATATCGGCTCCTGCACGTTTGAAGCTCATCATGGTCTCCATCACAATCGCTTCTTCATTCACCCAACCTTGCTGCGCCGCAGCCTTCACCATGGCGTATTCTGCGCTCACATTGTAAGCGACAACAGGCAAGTCAAAGTTATCCTTCAGCATCCGTATAATATCCATGTAAGCGAGCGCTGGCTTCACCATGAGGAAATCAGCTCCCTCGACGACGTCGCTTGCCGCTTCACGAAGGGCTTCACGGCTGTTAGCCGGATCCATTTGATACGTTTTACGATCGCCGAACTGCGGTGTGGAATGCGCAGCATCACGGAAAGGACCGTAGTAGGCTGAAGCATATTTGACGGAATAGGCCATGATCGGCGTGTTCTCGTATCCAGCCTCATCAAGTCCAGAACGAATGGCTTGCACATAGCCATCCATCATGTTAGAAGGAGCAATAATATCAGCACCTGCTTTGGCTTGCGAAACGGCTGTACGAACGAGAAGCTCCAATGAAGGATCGTTAGCTACATCCGCTTGCCCTGTAATCGGGTGGTGATGAATGACACCGCAATGACCCGTATCAGTGAATTGACATAAGCACGTATCTGCGATAATTAGCAAGTTAGGGTTTATCTCTTTAATAAAACGTGTAGCTTGCTGAACGATGCCGTCGTCCATAAAAGCGGATGTTCCTGTTGCATCTTTATAATCAGGTACGCCAAACAAGAGAATCGCTTGAATGCCTAGCTGCGTAATTTCATCAATCTCCTCTTTCAAGCGGTCTAGCGAGAAATGATACACACCAGGCATCGATGCTATCTCTGACTTTACATTGGTGCCGTGAGTAACGAATATCGGTTGAACAACATCGTTAACTGTAACTTGATTCTCACGTACAAGATTGCGAATGGCTGTATTTCCGCGCAAGCGGCGGTTACGAACGATTGGAAAACTCATGATGGATTTCCGCCTCCTTGAATCATGCTTTGTACCAAAGAAGCAACGGTCGCTTCTTCAGCCATATATGTAATCGACAGACCTGCTTGAACAACGGTTTCTCCCGTTTTGGGACCAATAACTGCGATCTCCACGCCTTGCAGCAACGATAACGGATCTTCCATACCGAGTTGCTTCAAAGCTTCGAGTAAATTCGTAACGGTAGATGAGCTTGTAAAAGTTATGATATGAATGCTTTGATTTTGTAAAAGGTGAATGATCTCGTCTCCGTCATCGGTGGTCAGCACATTCTCGTACACATCCACTTCCGTAACTTCGAGCCCTAGCTCCTTCAGTTTAGAAGGCAAATAATCGCGTGCAAGATCGGCCGTCGGCAATAATACCTTCTGACCAGCGTTCAAATCCCCTTTAATGGCATCTAAGATGCCTTCCCCCGTATATTTAGTTGGAAGTACGTCGGCAATAATACCTCGCTCTGCGAGTGCTTCTGCTGTCTTAGGACCCACAGCGGCAATACGCGCGTTCCCCATTCTACGAACATCAATGCCTTTCTCACGCAATCTGCGGAAGAAGAACTCGACGCCATTCCCACTCGTAAAAAGAATCCAGTTAAATTCCTGCAAATGATCTAGTGCTTGGTCTAGCGCAAGTTGTGCTTCGGGGCGACTCGGCGGTTGCAAGCGAATCACAGGGAACTCAACGGGCTCTCCACCGAGATCATCGATGAGATCCACAAGCTCACTTGCTTGGCTTCGAGCTCTCGTAACGAGTACTCGCTTACCAAAGAGCGGTTTCTTCTCAATCCAAGCGAGCTTTTCACGGAGTTTAACTACCTCACCAACAATAATAACAGCAGGGGATTTGAAGTTCGCTTCCCGCACTTTTTCTGTAATATCTGCAAGTGTTCCTGTAATGGTCGCTTGATCAGCCCAAGTTCCCCATCTGACTAGCGCAACCGGCATTTCTGGCGGCTTACCGCAACGAATCAATTCACGGCATATTTGCTCTAGATTGGCAACACCCATGAGGAATACCATCGTGCCAATCGCTTTGGCTAGGTGTTCCCAGTTCAGACTGGAATACGTTTTATTCGGGTATTCATGACCCGTAACTATTGCAACAGATGATGTGAAATCACGATGCGTGACAGGAATTCCCGCGTAAGCTGGAACAGCGATCGACGAAGTAATTCCCGGGATGATATCGTAGGTAATGCCGTTATCAACTAGAAGCTCAGCTTCTTCCCCAACACGTCCGAACACACTAGGATCTCCGCCTTTAAGTCTTGTTACGATTTTCCCTTGTAAAGCCAAATCTACGAGTAATTGATTGATTTCTTCTTGTTTTAGTACATGTTTATCTGGGAGCTTACCAACAAAGATGAGTTCTGCTTCTGGTCTACGATGCTTTAATAAGCGTGGATTGGCGAGACGATCGTAGACGATAACGTCCGCTTTCTGGATCGCTTCCATGCCACGAACCGAGATAAGCTTAGGATCTCCAGGACCCGCTCCAACAAGAAAAACTCTTCCTTTGTTCACAGCTATCACTCCCTCACCTCAGCTAGAATCTTTTCAGCTCCTTGTGCGATGAGCATCGAAGCAACAAGTTCCCCTAACGCTTCCGGATCGTTACCGGAAGCTGTTTCCTTGAGCATGGTCACGCCATCCGGCGTACCTACCATGCCTGTGAGGGTCAGCAGCGAGGCGTCCCCGCTGCTCGTTTCGTTCACGCTCGCGTATGCGCCGAGCGGCACCTGGCAGCCTCCGTTGAGTCTGCCGAGGAAAGCCCGCTCCGCTCGCACCGCGAGCGCCGTTGGCTCATGCTGGAACTTGCCCAGCAAGTCCAGCACGAACGTGTCGTTGCCGCGGCACTCGATGCACAGCGCTCCCTGCCCTACGGCAGGGAGGCATAGCTCCGGCGGCAAGTACGCGCTGATGCGATCTTGCCAGCCGATCCGGTGCAAACCGGCAGCGGCAAGCATAATCGCATCGAAGTTCTCTTCTTCGAGCTTACGCAGCCTCGAATCAATGTTGCCCCGGATCGACTCGATCCGGAGGTCCGGGCGGTAGTGCTGCAGCTGGCTAGCACGGCGCAGCGAGCTTGTGCCGACGAGCGCGCCCTGTGGCAGCTCGTCCAAAGAGCTGTAGCCGCGCGTGATCAGTGCATCGCGCGCATCTTCGCGCTTGGGAATCGCGCCTACAACAAGACCTTCGGGTAGCTCGAAGGGCATGTCCTTCATGCTATGAACGGCGATATCAATCTCGCCGTCTGTCAACGCCTGTTCAATTTCCTTAACGAACAGGCCCTTGCCTCCGACTTTGGATAACGTGACGTCCAGAATACGATCGCCTTTCGTTACAATTTTCTTAATTTCAAATTGACATTCAATGCCATGCTCTTTCGCAAGTTGCTTTAAGAGCTCCACGGCTTGTCCCGTTTGAGTCAGTGCCAAGGCACTCTGTCTTGTCCCTACTATAATCGTTTTCATTCGTCTCCGCCTCCTAAACGTGCTGCCTACAATAAACGACTACACCGTCCTTCTTGGACTTGTCGAAGTGTTTATCCAAAAATATAAGCATTGTATGTCGTGAAACATATACTCGCTTATATTTCAATCTCATTGATGAAAGACCAAGAAGGCAGTTCATTCTCTACCTGCTCTTGCGTTTGCATCCAAGCGGCGCTCTGTAATGCTATGTCAAACTTCTGTTTCCAGTCTTCAAACGTCCCATCACGGATCAACCGTATGAGATCCCATGCCAACATTTCTTTAAAAAGGTTCTGTCTAGCTTCTTTATCCTTCACATGGTTCTGAATCATCAAGCGAGTTTCGCTGAGAAAATCCAGATAGATTTCATACTCATCGCCGTAAGTCTTGTCGATCTCTTTGGCAATTTTGCGTGCTGCTGATGGACTAGCGCCCCCTGTCGAGACCGTAATCACCAGCTTGCCCCGTCGTACAACGGAAGGTAAAATAAACGAACTCATCTCGGGTTTATCGACAATATTGACGAGTGTATCATAAATATTCGCATCCTGTGCAATCTGCCTATTTACATGAGCCGCATTCGTTGCCGCGATAACCAACGCATAGCGTGCCTCGCCCTGAGCCTTCCATATCGCTGGGTCATAGGGCTGCTTCTTGAGGATCACGTCAGCGTGATGCTCAAGCTCCAGGATGCCAGTCGTGTATTCCGGACTGACTAGCGTCACTTCTGCACCTGCCTGAAGCAACGAGCGTAATTTCCGTTCTGCAATCGGACCCCCGCCGACAATAAGGCACCGGCGTCCAGCTAAATTCATCATAATCGGATACGGATAATGCCAACCATTTAGCTCCATATCCAACCATGAAAATCAGAAACCAAATTTGAAACAACGAAATTCAACACAACAATACAGAAGGCTGCTAAGTTCCACATAGCTAGCTTATTGCCCGAAATCCGCATGGATTTATGTTGAAATAAGTAAAACGCGTAGGCTGCTAATACAAAAAAGGAATTAATTACTTTGGCATCATAAAGTAGATTGCGATCTCCTTCAAGCACAACCCAAACTACGCCAAGACTTAAAGCCATTAGAAGTAGCGGCCCCCCGATAATGACCGACAAATAGGTATAATGCTCGATTTTTTCAAGGGACGGGAGTCTCATAACAGCCTGAGAGAAATTTTTGGTCTTTAACCTTTTATGTAAAAATACGTACATGCCTGAAAAGATAGCGGCAATCGAAAATGCGGCATAGCTGCCAATCGCTAATGAAATATGAATGAATAATAGCTCATCATTGATGTCCCAATCGGATTTGATCGGCATGACATTTGGGTTTCCGAATATATTGAGTGCGAGAATTGCAAAGCCGAGTACATTCACAAAGAACACAAACAATTCAATTCGGAAAAAGCGGTTAATAATCAACGAAATCGTTACAATTAGCCACGAAAACATGAACAGGACATCTGACCGTCCGAAAGCCCACTCCGTCAAATGACCATACATACTGATAGCCAAGTAAGCGGTTTGCAAAACCCATACAAACAAAAGCAGCCCCGTCCCCATCCGTTTCGCGCTTCGGCTCGCATTCGCGAAATCCGAAAAGTAAAACAGTAGGCTCAGGGCATACATATAAATCATCGCATCAAACAACCAGCTACGTGTTACCATGGCACCTCTCCTAGGCGGTTAGCGCCTCTTTATCAAGATGGGGCTAGAACATCCGTGTTTTGTAAACCACGAACGGACAACTTCTCATCCAGCGTTTGTTTACTTTCCACTTTGTTAAAGCCAGACTCTAGCTCTTGTGCTATTTGATCTGCCTGTTCTTGTTGTTTAAGCGTATCTTCTAATGCGAAAAGCTTCGTAAAAATTTCAAGGGCATCATCGCCATGACGCTCTCCCGCCATTTCTTTGATCCGTAGAATCGGATCACGCAACACTTGATTCACAATGCTTTTCGTTAATTTGCGAATGATCTTTATTTCACGTTCATCTAGATCAGTCAGCTTATTCAGCATGTTTTCCATGGTTTCTTCGTGTATCTGATTCGCTTTCGTTTGCAGAGCACTAATCAGTGGGCTAACACCTAGTGTCTTCGTCCATTGCTCAAAGGCGGCAATTTCCGAAATGATCATGATCTCAATCTTAGCCGCTTCTTTCTTTCTCTCCTGCAAATGCTTATCGACGATATGCTCCAAATCATCAATATCGTAGAGGAACACATTAGGCAAGCCGCTAATTTGAGGATCCAGATCGCGCGGTACCGCGATATCCATCATGAAGAGCGGACGTGATTTTCTCTTTTGCACATAAGACTGAATATCGTTCTTAGTCAGAACATACCCTGGCGCACCAGTCGAGCTAATGATGATGTCCACCTCAGGTAAATACGTAGGCATTTCCTCTAGGGTACTAGCCACACCGTTGAATTTACCGGCTAAGTCCAAAGCCCTTTCCAACGTGCGATTCACAACGATAACTTTGTTCGCGCCATTCGCATACAAATGCTTCACGGTTAACTCACTCATTTTACCAGCACCAATAATCATGATGGTCTTGTTCACATAGCTTCCGAAAATCCGCTTTCCGAGTTCTACGGCTGCATAGCTAATCGAGACTGGATTATTGCTGATGCCCGTCTCTGAGTGTGCTTTCTTAGCAAGTGTAATCGCCTGTTTAAACAATGTGTTGAAATAAGATCCTGTAGCTTTCAATTGTTGGGACGCTAAAAAAGCATCCCGCACTTGACCAAGGATCTGAGTTTCCCCAATGACCATCGAGTCAAGCCCAGTTGTTACACGGAACAAATGCTCAATGGCTTTTTCATTTTCATACGTATATAAATGCTTCTGGAACTGATCCTTCGTCACTTGAAACCAACGCTCAATAAAATGAGTCAAGTAATGACTGCACAGCTGAGGCCGATCCACGACAGCATAAATTTCGGTGCGATTGCAGGTGGCAACAATGACACATTCTAAAATGCTCTTCGTCTCTTTCAATTCAGCGATTGCCATCGGTAAATCTTGATCTGAGAACGCAAACTTCTCACGAATTTCCACCGGGGCTGTCCGATAATTCAAGCCGACCGCGATAATATGCATTGTTACCACCTACCTTTCTTACTATTTATAGACCATTATAGCACAGCAAAACACGCAATCCGACAAAATTTTTGAATAAATTATGAATGCTTTGGTACTGTTCGTTAGTTTTAACAGCTCTGTGTTCCTCTATACCTAAGGCAGCAAGAATACCCTATTGAAGCCCTTTTTTTCTTAAAAAGACCGTCAGATCGCGATCCAGTTTTGATAACTCCGCATTCTGAGATGAAATGATATCTCCGTTAGACGCCATCATTTTCTCATAGGCCTCATACATGTTGCCAAATTGCTTCTGGGTTTCCTTCAGCGTTTGGGTCTCATCAGCCTTCAAGGCTCTAGATCCCCCAAGCTGCAACCTCTGAATGTATTGACTTAATTGCGTCATGAAGCTGAGGGAAGTCAACTCATCACTTCCTCCTGCCGCTAGGATCAGACGTTCATGTGTGTATTCTGCTGAATACAGCGCTTGCTTCACCGGATCCAGTTCATTCGTATTTTTACTCTGAAAGGCTTCTTCTAAGCTGCTATTCAATATCTCCATTTGAAATAAGGATACTTGGAACAATAAATGTGTGGCATCATGATCTTCCTTATGATGACCTAACATTTGGCTAAGTTGATAAATAGGCCAAATGATCAGAAAGAGTACAACGACATACAAAACCGTTTTTCTTATTAACTTTTGCTTCAAGCTTCTTCCCCCACTCCAAATGAATTGGACATGTATCACCAATATCATTGTATGGGTATCTGAACAAACAAATAACCACGGATTTCTCCGTGGTTATCGTTATGGTAAGGTGCAGAATTTTATTTAACAAGCTCTGCTTGCTTTATTTCAGGAGTTTCTACTTGTAATTCACCCATTCCGCGAACAAGCTTCTTCGCATAGAACGTTTCTGGTTTTAGTACGGATACCATAAAGTCGATTGCTAATTGAGGGTCGACTGTCTCACCGCATGTATAACAATCAAGTGCGGCAAAACCTCTCTCAGGATAAGTATGAATGGAGAGATGACTCTCGGACAACATTACAAGAACTGTTGCTCCTTGTGGTTCGAATTGCTTGGATTGTACAGATAAAACAGTTGCTCCACATATTTCGGCAGCTTCAACCATCTGAGCTTGCAGCCATTCTGCATTGTTCAGAAGTTCAAAATCTACCCCCCAAGTATCAACAGCAACGTGTCTTCCGAAAGTTGAGTATTCTGTTTCCATCTTTCGGTTCCCCCTTCCTAGGAATAAAATGTGTGAAAAAAATTTCATCCGCTAGGACCTACGTCATTCACTTCCCGAGGGTATAATCTCTCGCAACATTCAATGTCCTGAGTGAATCCTGGTTCCTATATTGTTTCAACGAGAATAAAAATAACATCTATCGACGATAAATGCAATACTTTTTTTTGCCACAACGTCATCTGTCACACTGACGCCATATCTAAATTATGTCGTTAAGCCATCGCGTGTGCGTCAAAACAAAAAGAGACCCAAAAATGGGTCTCCATTAATTTTTTCATGTATGGGTGATTATGCCTCCAAAACGAACAAACGATGTGTAAGTTCATTGAGGCGAATGTCGATTTCTTCGAGTTCATTCTTTGCCTGCAGCATGTTGCGCATATCAAGAAGATGATTGATTTGATCGTAGATCATTTCAATTTCTTGCTCAACTTCTCGCTTCTGGAACATCATCTGCATGAGACCAATGGTATCTTTGTGTTCATAAACAATCGTTAATAGTTGACCTTTGATTTCCTCGATCTTCACAACTGTTCCGCGTTCATAATAATAAACCATTGTATAGCTTGGGTAAATCCGGTTGACCTTTGCGCTGCCTTTGAATTCCGATACTGCTTTTCGCATTAAATTCGCTAATAAGGTATTACTTAATCTGCAGGATCCTGTGCATTCATATAGGCCCGATTTCTTTTCAAATGAAAGGACGATTTCTTGACCTTCGCCATCTTGAAAAACAACCTCTTGATTTCCGTTTTCCAAAACTTTGACTTGCAGGGTCACTTGATGATCCACAAACATTTGAAAAAACTTCAACATATCGGCTTCTGTTAACTGGAGGCAGGTTTTGACATATTCAGTCGCTAACCTTTGTGCCATAAAAATCCCTCGATTCTTTGTTTTCAAGCCATTAACTATTACCTTGTTTATTATTATACTACATGACCCGCGAATATTCCTGCCCGCAATTCATGATAATCAGCCAAATATTCTGAAAAAAGCTTGATAAACTGGAATGCCATCAAATTTCCCCCAGTTTACCTCGCTTTCCCGTATGCTTCTTTTTGATTTCCTCTATCTTTTAAAGCTATTCGCACATTTACGCAAAAAAAACCGCCCTATGACTAGGACGGTTGCGGATCGGTTACAGCGACTGTTTGTTCTTCGTCGGTTTGAGGCACCGGCTCGCCATAAGCTATCGCTTGCTCTAGAATTCCCCACAGTTCATCTTTGCCAAGCCCGAGCTCGGAAGAGAACATAAGCGGCTGAACMCCTTTATCCATCCCTAATGTTTCACGCACAATTTTTAAGTGCTTTGGCCATCTGCTTTTGGGGATCTTGTCCGCTTTGGTTGCAACAACAAGCACAGGTACATCCATGTGGCGAAGCCATTCGTACATCGCTTGATCATCTTTGGATGGCGGATGTCTGAGATCGACTAACTGCATCACAAGGCGCAGAGGCTCACGATTCAATAAATAGCTTTCAATGAATTTGCCCCATTGCTCACGCTTGGTTTTGGATACCTTCGCGTAGCCATATCCAGGAAGATCAACGAAATATAAGTCCTGATTAATTTTATAATAGTTAAGAGTTTGCGTTTTGCCCGGTTGTGAACTGGTTCTAGCTAAATTTTTACGAGAAATCAAACAGTTAATGAGTGACGATTTCCCGACATTAGAACGCCCTGCCAGCGCTATCTCTGGCAAGGCATCCTCTGGATATTGGCTAGGTCCAACCGCACTGATGATAAACTCAGCTTGATTGACTTTCATGAATGTTCAACTACTTTCTAAGTCGATCCGACGTTAACCGTCGGCTTATTTTTGATAAGTGCATGTT
The DNA here is from genome assembly GCF_056402415.1 of Paenibacillus sp. P4_A9. NCBI lineage: Bacteria > Bacillati > Bacillota > Bacilli > Caryophanales > Paenibacillaceae > Paenibacillus > Paenibacillus sp. P4_A9. Next base: position 73,618 of record NZ_JBFUHL010000018.1, on the reverse strand, counting down.
CCAGCACTTGATCCATATGGCTGACGGGGATGAAGGTCATCTCCGTGCGGACACTTTCTGGAATTTCAATGATGTCTTTCTCATTGTCCTGTGGAAGAAGGATCGTACGAATACCGGCGCGATGCGCGGCTAGTGCCTTTTCCTTCAAGCCCCCGATTGGTAGTACGCGGCCGCGAAGCGTGATCTCACCCGTCATCGCGACTAAGCGAGAGACTGGGATGTTGGTCAAAGCAGAAATTAACGCGGTTGCCATCGTAATACCGGCTGATGGACCATCCTTCGGAATTGCTCCTTCAGGAATGTGAATATGCACATCATTTTTCTCATGGAAATCAGATGCTATACCAAGGACCTCAGCTCGCGAACGTGTATAACTGAAAGCCGCTTGAGCCGATTCCTTCATAACATCCCCTAGCTTACCAGTTAAGGTTAACTTACCAGTGCCAGGCAAGACAGATACCTCGATGACAAGTGTATCTCCACCTACTTCTGTCCAAGCAAGACCGGTGACTGCACCTATCTGATCCTTCTCTTCAGCAACATTATATTTATACTTGACGGGACCTAAATAGTCGGTCAGGTTTTCTTCTGTTACATGAACAGGCGTTTCAGGGTCAGATACAATCTTTTTAGCTGCTTTACGATTCATACCTGCAACTTGCTGCTCTAGATTACGCACGCCTGCTTCTCGCGTATATTCGCGCACGATCTTCATCAAAGCGGCCTCATCAACGACAAGCTGCTCTTCTTCCAGACCATGGTCACGTTTCTGTTTAGGAAGTAAATACTTCTTGGCAATTTGGAGCTTCTCAATCTCCGTATAACCTGGAATATATAGAACCTCCATCCGATCTAACAGAGGACGAGGAATATTATGCACAGCATTGGCCGTGGTCACAAACATCACATTGGATAAATCAAAGGGTACTTCAATGAAATGATCACTAAAAGTGCTATTTTGTTCGGGATCCAGAACCTCAAGCAGGGCTGACGCAGGATCTCCGCGGAAATCCATTGCCATCTTGTCAATTTCGTCTAACAAGAAAACGGGATTATTCGCACCTGCATTCTTCATTCCTTGAATGATTCTACCAGGCATAGCGCCGACGTAAGTACGACGATGACCGCGAATTTCAGCTTCATCTCTTACGCCGCCAAGAGAGATACGTATGAATTGTCTTCCCATGGATCTAGCTATGGAACGTGCAATCGAGGTTTTACCTACCCCAGGAGGACCTACTAGACATAAGATTGGGCCCTTAAGCTTCTTAACCAGCTTCTGAACAGCTAAGTACTCCAGCACCCTTTCTTTCGGCTTCTCGAGACCAAAATGATCCTCATTTAGAATTTCTTCTGCTTTATCTAGGTCCAAATCGTCATCCGTCTGCTTGTGCCAAGGTAACCCCAACAACCAATCGATGTAATTGCGGATAATGCCGCCCTCTGCAGAGGTTGCAGGCATTTTCTCCAGTCGATCAATCTCTTTCTCAACCTTCTCGCGCACTTTATCTGGAAGCTCTGCTTCGGTAAGCTGATTACGTAGCTCATCAACCTCGCCAGCACGGCCTTCTTTATCCCCGAGCTCCTTCTGAATCGCCTTCATCTGCTCACGGAGATAATATTCCTTCTGTGTTTTCTCCATTTGCTTCTTCACACGCTGACTAATCTTGCGTTCGAGTTCAAGTACTTCTCGCTCATTGTTCAAAATATTAAGCATTTTCTCGAGCCGTTCACGTACATCAACGGTCTCAAGAATATCTTGTTTATCTTTGATTTTAAGCGATAAATGACTACAAATCACATCAGCCAAGCGACCAGGCTCATCGATATCTGATACCGCGGCCAGCGTTTCTGGCGTTACTTTTTTGGATAAATTGATATAATGCTCAAATTGACTTAGCACGCTTCTCATCAAAGCATCGATTTCAGGATCCGAAATTTCTTGCTCCGGTAATTCTTTTACCGTGACTTCGTAATACTCGTCATTCGTCAAATATTCAACGATTTCTGCACGTAATACGCCTTCTACTAGAACGCGAATCGTACCATTCGGTAACTTGAGCATTTGCCGCACTTTAGCAATGGTTCCAATGCGATAAATATCCTCTTTCGTTGGTTCTTCTATGTTGATCTCTGATTGAGAGCAGAGGAGAATCATGCTGTCATCCACCATTGCCCGCTCGAGTGCTTTAACCGATTTTTCTCGCCCTACATCCAGGTGTAGAACCATGCTCGGATAGACCAGCAGTCCCCTAAGAGGCAATAACGGCAATCTGCGCACCTTCATTTTTCCAGGCCCCATCCTCTGCACCTCCAAATAATAGGGATACTTGAACTAGTGTTCAAAGTGTCTCCTTGTCTATGTGGGATTTTCTCCCTGCGTTGCCCTTTACATTTTAACAAAACTCTAAACAAAACACCAATTGAGAGCTAACGTGAAATGTTAGATAACAAAAAGTCTCCCTTTAAGAGTCAATTGTATGCTGCGAATTCGCATGTAGAATGGGTAAAGTAGTAGCCGGAATGGTTCTTTCCATAGAGAAAGGTAATGGTATCACATTATCATGAAGCTCAATGCCTAGTGCTGCTGCAAGCACTTCCTCAATCGTATCTGCCGCGACAACTTCAACACCTGGTAAATCTACAAACAGCGCTTGCCAATTCTCCTTTGGAATAATAACTCGGGTTGCACCAGCTTGGAAAGCCGCCTCTACCTTAGCCACAACTCCGCCAACAGGCTTCACTTTCCCATGTATGCTCATTTCACCAGTCATCGCCAGCTTGTTGTCTACAGGTATTTTATGTATGGCAGAGGCAATCGCCGTCGCCATCGATATACCTGCGGATGGTCCGTCGATCGGCACACCGCCAGGAAAATTAATATGCAGATCATAATCTGACGTATTAAAACCCAACTTACGAAGAACAGTCAACACATTTTCCACAGAACCTCGGGCCATGCTTTTACGACGAATCGTCCGGGAACCTCCGCCCATTTCTTCCTCATCAACAACACCCGTAATATTGAATTTCCCTGTTCCAGCAACAGCAATGGGAATAGCAGTAACTTCAATCTCCAATAGTGTGCCCAAATTAGGGCCGTAGACAGCCAAGCCATTAACGAAGCCAATTTGCGGTTGAGCAGGCACTTTGCGCTCTGGTCTAGGCGGGATTTGGGATGAATTTACAACCCATTCAATGTCTGCAGCAGTTATCTCATCCCGCTTATCTGTTAAAGCGATACCCGCGGCCAATTGAATTACATTCACAGCCTCGCGACCATTCGTTGCATATTTGGTCACAACATTTACGGCATCTTCACATTTTTTGAAACCAATTTTATCAAGAGCTTTCCGTGCAATTTCTCCTACCTCACCCGGCAGAAGCGGTCGGAAGAAAATTTCTAAGCAGCGCGAACGAATTGCCGGAGGAATCTCGCTTGGTGTGCGAGTCGTCGCTCCAACTAAACGGAAATCAGCCGGTAGTCCGTTCTGAAATATATCGTGGATATATCCTGGAATATTTGCATCCTCAGAGCTGTAATACGCGCTCTCCAAGAACACCTTACGGTCTTCGAGCACCTTTAATAATTTGTTCATTTGCGTTGCGTGCAATTCACCAATTTCATCGATGAACAAGATTCCACCATGCGCCTTAGTTACAGCTCCCGGTTTAGGCTGAGGAATGCCGGCAACGCCCATGGCTCCGGCTCCTTGATAAATAGGATCATGCACGGAGCCAATCAACGGATCGGCAATACCTCGCTCATCAAATCGAGCTGTCGTAGCATCAATTTCTGTAAACTTGGAATCGGGTCTGAAAGGAGACTCATGATTTTTCTTAGCTTCTTCTAAAATGACGCGAGCTGCTGCAGTTTTGCCAACTCCTGGTGGGCCGTAAATAAGCACATGTTGAGGATTCGGACCACAAAGTGCCGCCTTCAGCGCCTTCAAACCTTCAATTTGGCCAACGATATCCTGCATATTAGAAGGTCTTGTTTTCTCCGATAAAGGTTTGGTTAATGAAATGGATCTCAATTTGCGTAGTTTTTCTAATTCTTTCCTAGACTCTCTATCCACTGCAGACTTGTTCGTCTGTTGATTTCGCAGCAAATTCCAGAAATACAACCCGATTACAACCGCAAAAAACACTTGAATAACCATTAGAATGATGCTTAAACTCATGTGTTGAACCTCCTTAAATACGCCATCTTCGCGCCATCTTCGATTATGTACATGTATCTCTAACCTATCTGCATTTGTTAATTTCCATTATTCCCGTGTAAAAGAAGGTTAATCCAATCCATGCAAACTTTTGCATCACGTATGATAGCCTCCTTGCGGAAGAAGGATAAGGGTAGATATTCTTGCAAAAAGGATGTGGCGAGATTTGAAGCAAAACCTATTGATTATCGTACTTACACTAATTCTTTGTGTGCCAAACTCACAAACAATAGCAGCTGCGTCAGCTAACGATCCCTTGCTTCCTTCTGCAGATGTGATTCTAGATGTCGGACATGGCGGAATCGATAGCGGAACCATGGTTGGCAAATATGAAGAAAAAGATATGAACCTTGCCATCGCCAAGAAAACATATAAGTCTCTTCAAAAAAGAGGCTATCGGGTTATCATAAATCGAACCGAGGATTATGCTTTGAGTGATGATAACAAGTGGTCCTACGGGGGGAGACACCGCAAAGATCTGGCGCAACGTTCTGGACTAGCCAACACCATCAAGCCGAGTATGATGCTTAGCCTGCATATTAATTGGTCCAAAAAATCGGGTACACGAGGTCCACTTGTTATTTATCAAAATCAATCTGAAAGTATTTTGCTAGCAAGTCTACTACAAGATTCTTTGAATAAAGTCTATGGAACGGAATGGCTCCCTGTTCTTGGCAAAAAGTATCATGTAATCAAATACACAAAATGCCCTACCGTCATCGTTGAACTCGGATTCCTATCCAATAAGTCGGATCGCAAACTGTTGAATGATAGTCATCATCAATCCAAACTTGCCAAAGCGATTACACAGGCGGTCGAGCAATATTTTAGCATGACCAATCCGAAGTAGCTTATTTAACCATTTGTGAAATGGGGACAAAGGTGGCTTCCTTTTGAATACTAGGAATTGCCTCTTTAATCACATGTGCCGTCTTCTTCCCAGGAGGGCCGACATGTCCAATAGCAATCACTTCATCTTTGTCATGAATTAATTTCTTCAGCTTGACCATTTGCTTATTAATATGACTGTACGTATACAAATCATCGAAAAATAGCTGATTGTCCGCATGCGGTACGCCACGTGAATCTGCAATTTTGCCAATTAAGCTCTTCGGCGTTGTCCGACTATCCAGCAATATCAGATTTCGTTCTTTGCAAATCTCTATAAGGATCTTCATTACTCTTTCATCCGCTGTCGCTTTGGAGCCCATATGATTATTAATACCTATGGCAAAAGGAACATCCTCAATCGCCGCTACCATGCGTTTATGAATTTCTTCGCTGGATAAGTCTGTTGTTATTGCACCTGGACCCAACCAACTCTTCTTCCCTCTTACAGGCTCCATTGGCAGGTGCAGGATAACCTCTAATCCTCTATCATGAGCTAGCTGTGCATCCTGCTTGGTTGAGGGCAGGAAGGGCATGACAGCCACTGTGAAGGGAATGGGCAGCTTAAGCATTTCAGCTGTACCCTCCATATTATTACCAAAGTCATCAATGACGATGGCTACCTTCTTCGTCACGGCTCCTGTGGGCTGCTGCAGGTTCAAACCGGGCTCTGCTCCTGAATACCCTGGATTAATTATCAAGATAGTCCCGGCAATAAAGGTAAGTGCCACCTGTCGACATACTGCAAATGTTGGAAAAAACTTCATCTTCTTCTCCTCCTGTAAATTAAGCCATGCTTTCCAGTTTTACTCATTATGCTTCTCTTCCTCTTCAAATATGCGTATAGACATGGGCATACAAAAAACCGTTAAAGACCTCAAGGCTGAGTTCTTTAACGGTTTGTATTTGTTGTATTATCTTAGTGCTCTTTGCGTCCAGGAATGACCCCAGTCTGTTCATAGGAAGCCACAATAATATCAATTTCCTTTTTCAACTCCGTAAGTAGTTCTGCCTCAGGAACTTTACGAATCATCTCTCCATAACGGAACAACATGCCTTCTCCGCGAGCTCCCGCGATACCAATATCCGCTTCTCTCGCTTCACCAGGTCCATTCACGGCACAACCCAAAACTGAAACCTTAATAGGCACTTTGATTTTAGCAATGTAATCCTCAACTTCATTCGCAATTGAGAATAAATCAATATCCAAGCGACCACATGTCGGGCAGGAAACCAGCGTCGCGGCGTTCGTAATCAAACCAAACGTCTTAAGTAGCTCTCTTGCGACCTTGATCTCTTCTACGGGGTCAGCACTCAAAGAAATACGAAGTGTGTTACCGATACCCATATTCAGCAGAGTTCCTATCCCAGCAGCGCTTTTCACAGCCCCTGTAAAGAGCGTCCCAGCTTCTGTAATCCCAAGATGAAGCGGATAGTTAAACGCCTTCRCAGCCTGTGAATACGCAGCAATGGCCATAGGGACATCAGAAGCCTTCAAGGATACGATGATATCATGGAAATCGAGTTCTTCCAAAATGTTAATATGGAATAAGGCACTTTCTACCATAGCTTCAGGCGTTGGATACCCATACTTTTCAAGAAGATGATTCTCAAGAGAGCCCGCGTTAACACCAATACGAATTGGAATTCCGCGCTCTTTACATGCCTTAACAACCGCCTCGACCTTCTCACGGCGACCAATATTACCTGGATTAATACGTACTTTGTCAATCCCATTCTCAATCGCGGCAAGCGCCAAACGATGATCAAAGTGGATGTCAGAGACAAGTGGAATATGAATTTGCTTCTTGATTTCCTTAATGGCTTCTGCGGCTTCTTTATTGTTTACGGTCACGCGTACTAGCTGGCAGCCTGCTTCTTCTAGGCGAAGAATTTCCGCTACTGTCGCTTTCACATCAGCCGTTTTCGTTGTGCACATGCTCTGCATGATCACTTCGTTACTGCCACCGATCGTTAGATCGCCTACACGCACGGCTCTAGTATCTCTTCTATGGAACATTTTGGTTTCTCTCCCCATGACACCAAACATCCTCCGCTCCAATTCCCAGAATTGGAAATCGGATTGGAGGCTGCCTGTTATTTTATTAAATTATATGTTAAGCACTTTCTTCCTTCTTCTTACCGGATGACTGTGCACCCTCTTTGGTTGTCAGAACAGGCGTGATCTTGTTTTGGATCGTTTCTTTGGAAACGACACAAGTAGTTACGTCTGTTCTTGAAGGAACTTCAAACATCACATCAAGCATAATGCTTTCAATGATGGCTCTCAGACCACGAGCACCAGTATTCCGTTTAATCGCTTCTTTGGCAATAGCATCAAGTGCTTCTGCGTCGAATTCAAGCGATACGTTATCCATCTCGAGCATCTTCTGGTATTGCTTCACAAGCGCGTTCTTAGGCTCGGAAAGAATACGCACAAGGGCAGCTTCATCAAGCGGCTCTAGCGTTGAAATGACCGGCAAACGACCTACGAATTCCGGAATCAATCCGAATCTCAATAGATCCTCTGGAAGGACCATGGATAGGTATTCACCTGGTTTCAAGTCAACTTTCATGCCATCTGTGCTAAAGCCAATGACTTTTTTACCGATTCTACGTTTGATAATTTGCTCTAATCCATCAAAAGCTCCGCCACAAATAAACAGAATATTCGTCGTGTCGATTTGAATGAATTCTTGATGCGGATGCTTACGACCACCTTGAGGAGGTACGGAAGCTACTGTGCCTTCAAGAATTTTGAGAAGAGCTTGCTGTACACCTTCACCAGAAACATCGCGTGTAATGGATGGATTCTCGGATTTACGTGCAACTTTATCAATCTCATCAATATAGATGATGCCGCGCTCTGCTTTTTCAACATCATAATCAGCAGCTTGGATAAGTTTGAGTAAGATGTTCTCAACATCTTCACCCACATAACCAGCTTCTGTTAAGGAAGTTGCGTCCGCAATAGCAAAAGGCACATTTAAAATTTTCGCAAGAGTTTGCGCAAGAAGTGTTTTACCACTACCTGTAGGTCCTAAAAGCACGATATTACTTTTTTGAAGCTCAACATCTTCAAGCTTGTTCTGGGAATTGATCCGTTTGTAGTGGTTATATACTGCAACTGCCAACGATTTCTTCGCTTGTTCTTGACCAATGACGTATTGATCCAAAATATTACGAATTTCTTTTGGTTTCGGAACATCCTTCAGATCTAGCTCTTCTTCATGCCCTAATTCTTCTTCTACAATCTCCGTACAAAGCTCTATGCATTCATCACAAATGTAAACTCCCGGTCCGGCAACAAGTTTGCGCACTTGGTCCTGGGATTTTCCACAAAAGGAACATTTGAGTTGGCCTTTTTCATCGTTAAATTTAAACATGGGATCACTCCTTTATTTCAAGTCGTTTCGAGTGATAACCTCGTCGATTAACCCATATGCCTTCGCTTCATCAGCGCTCATAAAGTTATCTCGGTCGGTGTCTCTTTCGATCTTTTCAAGCGGCTGTCCCGTTCGGTCCACGTAAATCTGGTTGAGTTTATTCTTGGTCTTGATAATCCAATCCGCATGGATTTTGATATCGGTTGCTTGACCTCTAACACCGCCGAGCGGTTGGTGAATCATTACTTCTGCATTCGGCAGCGCGTATCGCTTACCTTTGGCTCCTGCCGTCAAAAGCAAAGAACCCATACTTGCGGCCATACCTACACAAATCGTAGATACATCCGGTTTAATAAACTGCATGGTATCAAAGATACCCATTCCAGCCGTAACAGACCCACCAGGTGAGTTGATATATAAGTGTATATCTTTTTCAGGGTCCTGGGCGGATAAAAAGAGCAGCTGGGCAATGACCAAATTAGCCACATCGTCATCAATAGCGGTCCCGATGAAGATTATGCGGTCCTTAAGTAAACGCGAGTAGATATCGTAGGAACGCTCCCCACGAGCCTCTTGTTCTACAACCATAGGAATAAGACTCATTGTACCAACTCCTTTTGCGGCAATCGCCATGTTCTCTCATTTGAGATTCATTTACAGTTTAACACGATTGGGCAACAATGTCATTTTTCTGAAATCAGCTATGTAAGCGGTAATACGTATGTACTAAGGAGTTTAGACGTAAATTAGGGTAAAAGAAAGGCACGTTGCTTGCGTACGTGCCTTTACTTACCTTATTTACACGGCTGCGGAAACATGCTTGCTATTTTGAAGCAAGTAATCAACCGTTTTTCTGATAACTAGATCGTTGCTAAGACCTTCAAGAGATCCGTTTGAAGCGAACAGCTCACGAAGCTCAGCTGTTGATTTTTGGTATGACGCTGCATATTTCTCAAGTTCCACGTCAACTTCTTCATCGGATACTGTGATTTTTTCTGCAGCTGCGATAGCTTCAAGAACAAGGTTGTTACGAACACGCTTGTCAGCATCTTCTTTCATTTGTTCTTTCAACGCGCTCTCGTTTTGACCGGAGAACTGGTAGTAGATCTCAAGCGTCATGCCTTGGGAGCGAAGACGTCTTTCGAATTCTTTAACCATGATATCAAGCTCAGATTCAATCATCGAACCTGGAATTTCAACTTCTGCGTTAGCAGCAGCTTTCTCAACAACAGCTGTTTCTAGAGCAGCTTCGGAATCTTTCGCTTTACGCTCTTGCATACGTTTTTGAAGCTCTTCTTTGTACTCGACAAGTGTATCGAACTCACTTACGTCTTTTGCGAACTCATCATCAAGCTCAGGCAGGTTTTTGCGTTTGATGTCGTGAAGTTTCACTTTAAACACAGCAGCTTTGCCTTTCAGATCTTCGGAATGGTAGTTTTCAGGGAAGCTGACGTTAACGTCTTTCTCTTCGCCTTTACCAAGACCTACGAGTTGCTCTTCAAAACCTGGGATGAAAGAGTTGGATCCAAGCTCAAGGGAATACTTCTCCGCTTTACCGCCTTCGAATGCTACTTCATCAACGAATCCTTCGAAATCGATGATAACTACGTCGCCGTTAGCAGCTTGTCCTTCTTCAAGAACAACCAATTCAGCGTGACGTTGTTGCAAACGTGTAAGCTCTTCATTCAATTCATCTTCAGAAACCACAGCGTTAACTGCTTCTACTTCGATTCCTTTGTAATCGCCAAGCGTTACTTCAGGCTTCACAGTTACTTTCGCTTTGAATTTCATAACTTGACCTTTACCAAATTGCTCAACGTCTACTTCAGGGCGATCAACAGGCTCGATTTTAACCTCTTCAATCGCTTCAACGTAAACTTCTGGTAAGATGATGTCGATCGCATCTTGGTACAAGCTCTCAACGCCAAATTTAGCTTCAAAGATTGAACGTGGCACTTTCCCTTTACGGAATCCTGGAACATTCACTTTCGCTGATACCTTTTTAAATGCCTTATCCAAAGCATCTGCAACGCGCTCTGCCCCAACTTCAACTTCAAGAACGCCAACGTTCTTCTCTATTTTTTCCCAACTTGCTTTCATTTTATGCCTTCCCCTCCAAAAATGTATCATGACAATATATTTTTCACGTTAAGCTCATTATAACCATTCTATTATACCATATAACATTTTCATTTCAAGCGAGCTTTGTTCTTAGCTAGGATCTGGGCTAAATTGCTTAACAAATGCGGTAAGCACGTTGTGCGCCCTCTTCCATTGCAACGTCATCTCATCCACAATTCCATAGGTCTCTAACAACTCATCGCGATCAACCGTACCAAACAATTTGTCTTGCAAAATCGCATGCAGCGCGGAGGCCCACACGTCTACCGCACTTTCTTCTGTCCTTAGTAACTCAGAGTATATCGAAGTTCCATATGCATAGGCAAGAAACTCCTGCCAAGTCTGGGTAGCAAAGTAGACAAAGTCAGGCTGGCTTATTTCACTAATGTCCCCGACTCTGCGAATCATATCACGAATTCGTAATGGAAAATCCTCCGCTGTTAGCGGCGTCTCTTCGATTTCGACGAGAACGGTTTTACCATTTTTGGGAAACTCGATATAACCATGCTCCCCCATCTGTTTTAGCGTCTGAAGGGCTTTGAATTGAAGATGAGGGTGTCTTGCCCTTTCGCAAAGCCAGGTTTTCACGTACTGGCTCACCTCAGGTTGTTCGATATAAGCAAGCTGCTCCAAGGCACTAACTTGATCTTCTAACGTACCCTCTTGGAGCATCGTTTGAAGTTTGCGAACAAATACACCATCATCCGAAGCTGCCTTCTCATGAATGTATTGCCGCAATAAAGCGGATTCTTCCTCGGAATCCTCTTCTTCTGTTTCTGTTGATGGAAACATCGTTTCCGGAAACATGGTGAGCAACCAGTGGCGCAGGGCTTCCCATTGATCAGACTTATCGGCATCGACATTGGGAAATTGCAAAAGAAAAGTAAGCATCTCTAGTGCTTCTCTATATTGCTCGGAGCGTAACAGCTTCGTTAGCTCGTCTTCATAGAACTGCACTGTTTTAGGAAAAAGAATGACATTATCCAAATTAGGGTCTGACATAGGGATCACCTCTGTTCGTGGTCTCGCTTGTGCCAGTTTACTCCATCGCCCAAATGATTGCAAAAATAAATATTAAACGAAGTGTTGACTTCCTACAAAACGATATGATATTATAACTCTTGCTTCGCCAAACGGATTATGTCCAGGCGGTAAGAAGTGACATGGGTCTCAGTAGCTCAGCTGGATAGAGCACACGCCTTCTAAGCGTGCGGTCGGGGGTTCGAATCCCTCCTGGGACGTTGCAGTAAGAGGAAAGACCGCGAGAAATCGCGGTCTTTTTTTGTATTCAATCATGCAAATCAAGCGGCTACGCCGCCAAGGTAGGGACGAATTCTGAAGTTAGTCGATTTATTCGACTAACTCCATCTGCAGGGCGCCCGCCCTACACAAATCCGCTTGAAACAAAGCGGATTTGTGCTATAAAAACAAAGTCTTTGCATACTCAAAGATTTCATGTATAGTATTCATCAATTGCATATTGTGGGAATAGGTGCTCTTGTTTAGCCAATAAACGAGAGCTTAAAAGGGAAGTTCGGTGCAATACCGACGCGGTCCCGCCACTGTAACAGAGGAGTCGACGCCACCGGTGCCACTGATCGAAAGATCGGGAAGGCGAGCGTTTGACGAGGATTCTGGAGCCAGGAGACCTGCCTAATTCTGACAGCACTGTTTTACCTACGGGAGATAGGGAGGTGTTAGAGATCGTAAACACTGTATACACATACACAGGGTATCTTTAACCTTTTTTATTAAGGTTAGAGATGCCCTTTTTTTAACCACATAAGAAAGTATAAGTTTTCGGCTCTCGAAAACTGCTTTCTTATTGGCGATAAAACCTACATCTAAACGCGGTCGCTCATCAATGAACGGCCTCGATAGAGGTTTTCTCATTTTCCGGGATTCGTAAACAAGAAAAATTGAGGAGGATTACCCCATGTGTGCATTGATAAGCAGTAATTTAGGATATCCAAGAATTGGCGAGAACCGCGAGTGGAAGAAAGCGTTAGAGGCCTTTTGGGCCGGCAAGCTAGACGAGCACGAGTTTACAAAGCAAATCGAAGACATCCGTCTAAATAACCTGCGCCTGCATCAGCAAAAAGGCATTGACCTTATACCTGTCGGTGACTTCAGCCTTTATGATCACGTGCTGGACACATCCACGATGTTCGGACTTGTTCCTAAGCGTTTCCCCTATGAAGGCGGCGAAGTTCCACTTGCCACTTACTACGCGATGGCTCGCGGCAGCCAAGGGGCTACAGCTTGTGAAATGACCAAATGGTTCAACACCAATTATCATTACATCGTTCCTGAATTACAGGACGCACAGCCTGCACTTACGATCAACAAGCCGCTAGAGGCCTATAGGGAAGCTAAACAAAAGCTGGGTATTCAAGGCAAGCCTGTGGTTTTAGGCCTTTTCACTTTCCTTAAGCTAGCTAAGGGGTATAAAACAGAAGAAATCGATGGCCTAATCGAGTTGTTTCTACCGCTCTATTCACGTATTTTGACGGAGCTGGCAGAGGAAGGTGTGGAATGGGTACAGATTGATGAGCCAATTCTCGTGCAGTCTTTAAGCTCAACAGATTTAGGACGTATAAAGCATATCTACGCGACGCTAAAGGCAGCTGCGCCGTCACTAAAAATCATCATTCAAACGTATTTCGATGCCGTTGATCATTACCAGGATCTTATTTCGCTTCCCGTTCATGGGATTGGATTTGATTTTATCCATGGATATGAGTTGAACTGGCGTCATCTCCAGACACATGGGTTCCCAGCGGATAAAGTACTTGGCGTTGGTATTGTGGATGGACGCAATATTTGGCAGACGGATTTGAGCAAGCAGCTTGATTTCCTTGCTCACCTTGAAGCAATCGTTCCTTATGAGCGCATGCTGCTGCAGCCTTCATCCAGCCTGCTTCATGTTCCTGTTTCAACTCGTAAAGAAAGTAAGCTTGAGCCTGTATTGCGGGATGCTCTAGCATTTGCGGAAGAAAAGCTGACTGAACTTTCGATCTTGACCAGAGCTGTTCAACACGGCCAAGATTTCATTCAATTGGAATTAGACATCAACCAAAAGGCGATCGCGAAGCTTAATGCTTCCTCCTATCGGAATAAAGCTATAGTCCAGCAAGCGATTGCGAATATCGGGCTACAGCGCTCTGATAGAAATAGCAGCTTCTTAACACGCAGAGGTCTTCAAGCAGCAAAATGGCAGCTTCCATTCCTGCCAACTACGACGATTGGATCATTTCCACAAACGGCCGAGGTCCGTAACGCTCGTAAAAATTGGCGCAGCGGCGAATGGAAGCCTGAGCAATATGAGTCGTTCATTCAAGATCAGATTACGGAATGGATTAAGCTGCAAGAAGAGCTTGGACTAGATGTGCTTGTACACGGGGAATTCGAGCGTACGGATATGGTTGAGTTTTTCGGCGAAAAACTGGATGGCTTTGCTTTTACCTCGAACGGCTGGGTTCAGTCCTATGGTTCTCGCTGCGTGAAACCGCCAGTTATTTTTGGCGATGTGGAATTCGTCCAAGAGATGACGGTCAAAGAGACGAAGTTCGCCCAATCGCTTACTAAGAAACCGGTTAAGGGCATGTTGACAGGTCCGATCACGATTCTTAACTGGTCATTCGTGAGAAGTGATATTTCCCGTGAACAGGTTGCTTACCAAATCGCGCTAGCTCTGCGCGAAGAAGTTGAAGCACTTGAAAAAGCGGGTATTGAGATGATCCAAGTAGATGAGCCTGCGTTGCGAGAAGGTTTACCTTTGAAAAAAAGAGACTGGCAAGCTTATCTCGACTGGGCTGTACTCGCCTTCCGTTTGTCCACAGCAACAGTCGGTGATGAGACGCAAATTCATACGCATATGTGTTATTGCGAGTTCCATGATATTATTGACGCCATCCGCGCTCTAGACGCTGACGTTATCTCTATTGAAACCTCGAGAAGTCACGGTGAGCTGATCCATAGCTTCGAGGAGCATACGTATGACCAAGGAATCGGGCTTGGTGTCTATGACATTCACAGTCCGCGAGTCCCATCCGTAACTGAAATGGTAGAAATGATTGAGCGTGCTCTTCAGGTGCTAGAGCCTGAACTATTCTGGATTAATCCGGATTGTGGCTTGAAAACACGAGGAAAAGAAGAGACTATCGCTGCTCTACGCGTGATGGTTGAGGCCGCTAAACTGTTCAGAGCAAGCCGAAGTGATCTTATCCCTTCTTAAGATATGTATAAGAAAAGCACCCCTGCTGCTTCTGCAAGGGTGCTGCGATTACMTTCCTTTTACACAGATGGCCTGTTCGGTTGATGGTGACCTGGCTCCGTCGAATCCAGATTCGATTGAATACGCGATGATTGCTTCGAGTGATCGACTGCACTTTGGGTTTTCTGGTCCATACTTTTCTTTTTGCCCATGGTAAGCAACTCCTTCTACTCATAGAATGAAAGCTACATTAGTATGGAGGGTTTCCGTGCTGAATATGCTGGATATTCTAGGGAGCGCTTAGATTTGAAGTGCTTATGCCCGGATTCCGAGCCTATCTAAAACAAAGAGCCTGTAGGGATCAATCCCTACAGGCTTTTGCTCATGCCAAACGACGTTAGTGCATCTTATGAGGCAAATTCTTGCCTGTATGACCGTCACCTTGTGTCCTTTTATTCTTCTCGGCTTTCCTCTGCTTCTCATGCAGCTTGCTAATGAAATGACTATCCATGAGCACTCGCCTCCTGAAGAAAGAATGGCATTACCCTTTTATCATGTGTCGGTAGCTCAAAATTTAAACACCCTGCAGCTCTCCCGCTTTCTGGACAGACATTTAATACCTTCCATTTGCATACCCTTTATCATTATGCTCTCTCCAAAAGAAAGGAAGGAACGTCTATGTGCGGAATAACGGGTTGGATAGATTGGCGGAAAGACTTGACCGGGTACCCGTCCATTCTAGAAAATATGACGGAAACGCTCCAACTGCGTGGACCCGATGCCTCAGGCACCTGGATTTCACAGCATTGTGCCCTTGGACATCGACGTCTTAGCGTGATGGATCCTGAGAACGGCGCTCAGCCAATGGTCCGCAAACAAGGCGACTATACGTATACCATCGTATATAATGGCGAACTCTATAATGCTCCAGAGTTAAAAAAGGAGCTTGAGCTCCGCGGTCATCACTTTCGCACGACTTGTGATACCGAAGTGCTGCTGGTTGCTTTCATTGAATGGGGAAAAGCTTGCATTGACCGCTTGAACGGTATTTTCGCCTTCGCGGCGTGGAATGATCAAGAACAATCACTAACCTTGGTACGAGACAGACTCGGCGTAAAGCCGCTTTTTTATTCTCATCAGGATAGTGTGCTATTGTTTGGTTCTGAACCGAAAGCGATTCTAGCTCACCCTGATTTCAAAGCAGAGGTTGGCGCTGAAGGCTTAGCAGAAATATTCGCAATTGGACCGGCTCGGACGCCTGGACATGGGATTTACCGCAACATGTCGGAGCTAAAGCCAGGTCAGTTTGCTATTTTCGACCGCAACGGATTATCTATTCGAACGTATTGGAAGCTGGAAAGTCATCCGCATCCTGACGATATTCCCGCTACCGCCGCACAGGTACAGCATTTGCTAAATGATACCGCCGCGCGCCAGTTAGTCTCTGATGTTCCCATTTGTACGTTATTGTCCGGCGGTCTTGATTCTAGCGCACTTACCGCGCTCGCTGCCGCTCATTACAAAGAAAGCGGGCAAGGGCCGCTCCACACCTTCTCCGTTGACTACAAGGATAATGATAAGCATTTCAAGGCGAATATTTTCCAACCCAACTCGGATGCACCTTGGATCAAGCGCATGACCGACCATTTGGGCACCGAGCATCATTATATTGAATTTGATACGCCTGAGCTCGTAGAATCCTTGAAGGCCGCTGTGATAGCTCGTGATACCCCTGGGATGGCCGATGTCGATGGGTCTCTTTATTTATTTTGCCGCGAAATTAAAAAGGAAGCCACGGTTGCCATCTCTGGTGAAGCAGCCGACGAAATATTCGGTGGATACCCTTGGTTCCACAATGAAGAAGCGCTCGAAGCGAACACGTTCCCTTGGTCACTCAAGCTTGCAAATCGGGTCGATCTGCTTGCGCCGGACTTCAACGATTGGATTAAACCTGTTGAGTACGTAAGCAACCGGTATCAGCAAGCCTTAAGCGAGGTACCTCGCTTAGCTGGTGAAACGAAGGCACAGAACCGGATGCGAGAAATGTCCTATTTGAACATTACGCGCTTCATGCCGACTCTTCTGGATCGTAAGGATCGTATGAGCATGGCCGTTGGCCTCGAGGTCCGCGTTCCGTTTTGCGATCACCGACTTGTTGAATACGTGTGGAACATTCCTTGGGAGATTAAGACTTCGGGAGATCGGGAAAAAGGCATTTTGCGTAAAGCATTAAGAGGCGTATTACCTGAAGATGTGCTCACACGGAAAAAAAGTCCATATCCCAAAACACACAACCCGAATTATTTAACAGCTGTACGAAAATGGGTACTGGAAATTCTGGATGATCCTTCGTCCCCTATCTTACCTTTCATCGATGTCAAAAAGATTCGCGCACTCGCAAGCTCAGAGTCGAACGATTTCGATCTGCCGTGGTTCGGTCAGTTAATGACGGGTCCTCAGCTATTCGCTTATTTGGCTCAAGTGGATATGTGGCTGCGGACATATAAGATATCGATTAGGTAGAAAATGAAAAGACCTGCGTCCACAAATTCATGTGGTTGCAGGTCTTTTTTGCTTATATTAGTTGGTTTGATCCGGAAGTTGATCTAAGAACATGCGAAGAGCTTTGGCGCGGTGGCTCATTTCATTCTTCTCTTCCACTGTCAGCTCTGCCATCGTTCGGCCTAGGGATGGAATATAGAACAAGGGATCGTAACCAAAGCCACCCTCGCCTCGTTCCTCATGAATAATGTACCCCTGGCAGACATCCTCAGCTTCGATCACTTCATTCGCCACGGGATCAATCAAGGTGAGCGCACAAACGAAGGAAGCCTCACTTAGTAACGGGGGATGGCCTTCCCCAACAGACAGCTCACTTTTATCCTTCAGCTCATGTAAAACTTGGATAAGCCGTGCATTATTGTCAGCATCCGTTGCGTCTTCCCCCGCGTAGCGAGCCGAAAATACACCTGGATCACCACCTAATGCCGTAACGCATAATCCAGAATCATCAGCAAGTACAGGTACATGAAGATGCGCGGAGATAATCTGTGCCTTGATCCGCGCATTTTCAGCAAAGGTTTTACCACTCTCAACGATTTCCGGTAAATCCGTGTAATCCGCCAAGCTGCGAACTTTATATCCTTTAGCTCCGAAAAGCTTCGCGAACTCCTTCACCTTGCCTTCGTTACGCGTTGCGATGACGACAAAATTACTTTGTAGCCGCATGCTGAGCACCTCGAATACGATCAGCGATCGGTCCTAGCACACCCGATTGCACTTCAATCATGGTGTTAATACCTGCTTCGGCTAACGCCAATAATTCATCCAGCTCCTTACGGGAAAAAGGTGCATCCTCGCCCGTTCCTTGGACTTCAACGAATTGACCTTGCCCCGTCATAACGACGTTCATATCAACCTTTGCTTTAGAATCCTCTTCATAATTAAGATCCAGCTTTGGTGCATCACCAATGACACCCACGCTGACTGCTGCAAGGAAATCGTTTATTGGAAACTTGCCTAAATGTTTATCATTCGCAAGCTTGTTCATGGCAAAAGCCATTGCAACAAATGCGCCAGTAATAGACGCTGTTCTTGTGCCGCCATCAGCTTGAATCACATCGCAGTCCAATGTTATGGATCTTTCGCCTAGCGCTTCCAAGTTGACAACGGAACGAAGTGCCCGCCCAATGAGACGTTGGATTTCCATCGTCCGTCCACCGAGCTTACCTTTTGCCGCTTCACGTTGATTCCGAACTTGCGTTGCTCGCGGCAGCATGGAATACTCTGCTGTAACCCAGCCTTTCCCTTGCCCTTTCATAAAAGGGGGAACACGTTCTTCAATCGTAGCTGTACAAATGACTTTCGTATCCCCTACCTCAATGAGGACCGAGCCTTCTGCGTGTTTTATATAATGAGGGGTTATTTGCATAGGTCGCAGTTCTTGATCGGTTCTTCCGCCAATTCTCATAAATGTCTTTCTCCTCCTGTTGCTCCATCTAATGCGCTGATCCTTACGCCCATTGTAACAAACTCACCAAGGAAAAGCATCCTGCCGCAAATGAATACGGAATAAATCGAAAAACTACTAGGTTACTCCCCTGTTTGTGAACAGTTGGGTAACCTAGCAGTTCGTGGGTTCATCTGATCTTTTAGAGCTTAGAAGCAGGATTGATATGGGTAGGTCGAAGGACAGGCTTACTATAGTTTTGATTATCCGTGGACGTAATCTTCACTGCGCCATCCACTTTAATTTGCACTTGTTTAAAAGTAGTATTCTCTGTTAAAGACAAGATGACAGATTGCAACGCATCCGCAGAAGCTTTCTGATCAGCACCTAGAAGCTTATTGGAGAAATCCACCGTGATGAGTCCCTCGCCTGGCTTGATGCTATTCACGATCGTTGTTGCATTCAAGACAGCTCCAAGGCCCTTCTTCTGATCCGGCCCTTTAATCAACTGCTCCACAACCGCCTTAGCAACATCATCTGTTCGCTTAATAAGGCGAGTCACAGGGACATAATATTTGTAATTTTGATCATTTTGATTTAAGAAGTAGAGGGTTACCGGTGTGGCTTGACCAAATTCAGTATCCTCTGCTTTCTCCAAATTGATCCCCATAGAACGAGCTAATGGCGCATCCAGTGGTGTCTTTCCTTTCGGCATTTCTTTCAAATCCTTGCCGTCCACACGCAGCTGAACCTTATCAATCGTAGGGAAGTTCGTTAAGTTCCACGTAATGGCCTCGAGAAGCTTACGCTCATCCTTCACATCATAGTTGAGGAACTCCTTGGAGAAATCAACCGTGGCGCTTTTGTCTGCTTTCACATTTAAGCTAATGACTTTAGTCCCTTTAGGTAGTAGAGCTTGGAACCCGGAAGGCAGCTGACTCGTTTCTGGTCCGCCGTCTACCATGTTCTCTAATGTTGTTTTAGCAACGGAGAGTGTCTTAGGTAATGCTAGACTTAACGGAGTGACAAAGCCTTTAGCATCTTTCACATAAACGGTCATCTGGGATGTAATATCTTCGGTCATGTCGACTGTAACCGCAGCTGAAGTCGTTTTCGCGTCTACCTCTGCACCCGTTGTCGGAGGTGCATCGATGTCACTCTTCTTTCCGCTGCCCAAAATCGAACATCCCGTGGTCAGTAGAACAATCACCCCCGCTAAAGCGGCTGAACGTATCCAATGTTGATGTTTCATTTGCTTATTTCCTCCTTCGAGTTTTGCTATTCGCATGGCCTGTACGATGCTTTTTCGTATTATTATGTATACGAGGCTTTGTCCGATTTATAACTACTTTTTGTCCACCTTTTCGTAAAAAATCCACTTGTTATTTATATAAGTAACCCATCTTCGTCAATTCGAACTCATATGCTATACTGAATACCTGTACGAACTCAAAATATTCATCAAGTGAAACATAACCTTATTGATATTTGAACAAGGAGGTGCTTGTTATGAGAACATTTTTGAAAGAAAAGACCCTCATTTTCAATGAATTTCGAGAAGAGGTTTTCAGTCATTATCCACAAGCTGTCATCGAGGAAGCTGTTGCAAGATTGCTCGTTGAAATAAAAGGCATTAAGAAGATCCCCACCGACTTGATCACAACCACCTTATTAGGTGTCTTAAGTAAAACAGAAACATTTAACGTCATGTCCACCCTGATGGAGCTGCAGAAAAAGGTGAAGCATGATGCTGAGCTGCTAGCCAGCATGAAAGATCCTGCCTATAACGTACATCGCACCATTGCGATGTCGATCTGCGGTTTATATGGAAGCGGTGCGATATCGCTTTTCGGCTTCATCGACTGTAAATTCCGCTTCTTTTTTCCCACAAAAAGACCCAAATCCTTCATCTCCAAGGGAATTTGTGCGATTGTCGCATCAACCGCCAGTGTGATTATTTCGGATAGTGTGAAAAGCGATTACTCCAAACGCAATCTGCAGATGCTCGAGGCACGAGGGGTGCTTTTGGATGATATGGTCGAGATTCTTGATCAGCTGCAGCGTCCCTACAATCCAGATATGCCACGAAGTCTCTGCGAGGAAAATATCCTAGCCGTACTTCGCAAGCAGCAAACCTTTCATGCACTTCAGCTCGCGATCAAAATCGATACGGCTGTCGAAGCCAAAGAATTCAATCCCCAATACAATCACATTGTAGGGATGGACGAAGGTCTCTTCGGCGTAGATGAAAGCATCGCAACCGCTGTCCCCCTCATGTACGGGACCATTGCACTCACGAATTTCGGATACCTCGATAAAGCAAAAATTGGAATTATCGAAAGGCTCGATAGTGATCACGCGGATGGTAAATGCAATACCTTTATCGATGATATGGTATGCGGTATTGTGGCGGCGGCTTGTGGTCGGTTGGCGCATAATCATACACCGACGTATAGTAAGCCGTTGAAGTGAGACAAGTACAAACAACCAGTACCCAATTGCTTGGTTACTGGCAGTCTCAAAGTAGCTATTTTTTCAAACGATTAAAAGCTGCAGACCGCTTTCCTTACGTGAGTTAGTCGGTTTAGTTCGAAATTGTCGAATTAATCTCACTGACTGCGTCATTAATTTTTAATTAGTTCGAAATAACCTAACTAAATCGCCCCAAACAACCCTCACGCAAGAAGATTAAGTAGATAGTTCGGCGGAATCTGACTATTGGTCATTTTTAACTTGGAAGCCTCGTTTTAATTCGGTAATATCGGACTAACGCAGCTTCCGGCGAAGAGCTAAACACAAAGGAGCTAAGCCGCATTTAAGCAGCTTAGCTCCTCTTTGATTTTAAAAATTCACTTTTCTAACTCTCGAGAATGACCTAAGTCAATAACTAGTACTTTTGGACACCCTCTTCTTTCGTTATACGGTTGTCGCGACGTAGTACACACGATCTGCAAGCGGATCCACCTGCTGGATGCGGCCTTCGGCCTCCAGCAGGATCAAGTGCGCGATCGTCTCCGACAGCGCGAATCGCAGCTGATGGACGCTCAGCCGGTCGCCGAACGTCGCCCGGCACACCTCATAAGCGCTCTGCGGTGCGCTTAGCTGCCCTGCCATGAGCGCGAGCCGCTCATGGTGATGGCGCACAAGCTCCTCTGCGCGCGCTCCAAAGCCCTGCCACGGCTCCCGGTGCCCCGGGTAAGCCATCACAACCGACAGCCTGCTGATCTCCTGCAGGCTGCTCAGGTACGCGCCGAGCGGGTTTTCTTCCACCTGCGGGAGGAAGGAAACATTCGGCGATATTTGCGGCAGGACGTGGTCGCCGCAAAACATCACCTGCGCCTCAGCGTCGTAGAAGACGAGATGACCCGCGGCATGGCCGGGGGTCTCGATGGCTTCATAGACGCGGTCGCCGAGGCGCACAGGCCCTTCCCGCAGCAGGGTTATCTGCGGCTGCGGGGAAACCAACTCGACGAAGCTCACCATGTGCTTCGTCATCTCTTCCAGCCCGGCTTCGGGGAAGCCGTGCCGGGCGAAAAGCTCTAGGAGCAGCGGAGACATCGGCTGCTCTGGGCCCCAAAGGAGCTGCACTTGCGCGTATCCGGTCTCCGATAGGAGAACCGGCGCGCCCGTGCGCTCCTGGAACCAACCGGCCATCCCGTAGTGGTCGGGATGGTGGTGGGTGAGCACGATTTGTTCGATGTGCTCGAACCCAATCCCTTGCTCCTGCAGCACCTGCAGCCAGAGCGCCTCAGCATCCGGTGTGTGCAACCCTGGATCGATCACGGTATATCCGCGGCTGCCGCGAATTAGGTAGGCATTCACCCAACGTAAAGGGAATGGCAATGGCACCTTCACTTGTGTAATTTCATCTGTATGTACAATCACGACGTTCATTTCCGAGTTGTCATCCTTCCTTATGTCCAACAAAAATCATCCGACTTGAAGCCTCTGGCGAATAAGCCTGTCCTTCATAGCCCCCGTAAACATGATCAATGTGTAAACCAGCTTTTTGCATCATAGCCTCAAAGACCGGACGCTCATACAGCTTAACCTGCTCCAAATAATGACGATCAGGTTCTCCCTCTTGCGAGATCACGATCCGTTTGCGCACACAGCCATCTTCGATCACCCTCGTCTCGCGAATGGTCAAATCATTTTCCTTACGTTCAGACTGCGCCACCAAGTTCGCCTTCACAAAGACTGGATTCAGAAAATCGATGATGAATCGACCTTCTTTTTTTAACAGCCGATGCATTTCATGAAGCACCTTCTCGTTCTGCTCATCCTCATCAAAATAACCGAAGGACGTAAACAAATTCACAACTGCATCAAACGGCTCGCTTAACGGCACATCCCGCATATCCCCGTGAACCCAATTCACTTGCCCATCTCCATCGAGCTTGACCGCTTCCTGCAGCAGCACATTTGACAAATCCACACCAGTCACTGTAAAACCAGACTCCGAAAGCGCCATCGAATGCCGCCCCATCCCGCAGCACAGATCCAAAAGACGAGCCCCTTGCTCCAGATCTAACCAATTCACCATTTTTTTCACTTCGTGATAAGCGCCTTGCATGTCTCTATGTTTATAAACAAGTAAATAGTCATTTCCAAAACTTTCTTGGTACCACGCCATCTTTTCAACACCTTCAGCTTTATGATTAAAATTCTACGAATAAAATTATAAGAGCAGCCTTTGTTTCACAATCCGCAAACCCTCAATCGCTTCTTCCTTGCTAAAATTACCCGCCTTCAATTGCTCGTCCTCTACCTGCAACAGCTTTTCGTAAAAAATAAGACCCTGCCTCGGCAGCTCTGACTTCTGGGGATAGTCTTCCATATAATAAAACAAAACATCTTCGACCTTCGCATAATTGCCTTGTTTCTCATAATGTGAAAAAAGCATCCTCAGCGGCTCTTCTGGGATTTCCCAGCCTTTAAGATGATCCAAGCTCTGGGCCATACGAGAGGCAATTTCCTGATTGACCTCATCTTCCGGCTCAACTTCTTCCGATAGTGACAAATGTAAAAGCAGATCCAAGGACTTCAGGTATGCCCAATAGGCCTCGCCTTTCTCCTCATGCTGGTATAGCAAATGACCTCTCCCCACAAACATATCACTGATCACGAGTGCCTTCGCCGTATCAATACTCCCCTGGTAGGATAGCAATTCTAGAATATCCTTACTGGACAAAGACTGGAGGGAACGAATATTCAAACCCAATAAATGACGACTGACTTCATCTAACTGTCTCTGCGCATCCTCAATCGGGATATGTTCTTTATTAAAAAGAATCCGATGCAGCACCACCGTCAATTGTTCAATCTGTCGCATCAAATAATCACGCCTGAACATCTGTAGCAGCCCCTTTCGGTTTCAAATACACCTCAATTCAGCTTACCACGCCTAGCGATGAAACTCAAAAATAGATCACTATTCAAACATAAAAGCCCCCGTTTCCCTCCGAAGGAGGGTGGGTGGCTTGCATGGATCCCTTTGCTGACGGAATCAGATCTTTAATTCCCCAAGCTTAATCAGTTCTACAACCGCTTGTGAACGACCCTTTACGTTCAGCTTTTGCATGACGTTCGATATATGATTCCTCACAGTCTTTTCACTTATGAAAAGCTGCTGTGCGATATCCTTTGTCGTTTTGTCCTGCACTAAGAGTTCGAATACTTCGCGTTCGCGGTTCGTAAGTAAAAATTTGTTTTTGTGGTCGCTGCCCATGGATGTGTGTCACCCCTCCTTGCTCGGGTATTGGGAATTACAAGGTTAAGGGATACAGTCAAAATTAGTTTATGAAGGGCTGGTGTCAATGGTGCGGTATCTAGAGAAAAATAGGCGGAATACTTTCAACTGTTTAGAAGCCTATACAAGTTATACATTAACTGGATTTTCCGCAGCTATTTCTTGAGAATTTCATCGAAATACCCGATTAGATGGAAAAAATGTAGTTATTTTCACCCATTTCTTTCGATCACGCTAAAATGAGATAAATTAACTACATAAAATCCATCTCTATCCATTTTTTGATTATTTCCAGTGAAAATAGATGCACAAAATCCAGTTATTTTGATTCAGATTTGGTGTGTTCCTGTTACCTTGTTATACGGATCGGAATTAGGGGTTCCAGCGGGTCGTTCAGTGTTTTGCGTGTTCAACCAAACAACAAAATAGCCCAGTTGGAGACGCCAACTGGGCTGCATTGCTGCATGTCATCTATTCCACTCGCTCAACCTTCACTGCGCAAATTTTAAACTCCGGCATACGACTCGTTGGATCCAAGGCATCGTTCGTCAACACGTTGATCGAATGCTCGTCGCCCCAATGAAAAGGAACGAAGATGGTACGAGGTTGAATACCCTCGGTGACCTTGACTTGAATAACAAGTGAACCACGCCGGCTTGTAATCCGGATTTTCTGTTCCATCGTTAGGCCAATTCGCTTGGCCAAGGAAGGATGAATCTCGGCAACCGGAACGGGTGCCTTCTTATTCAAGGCTTCGGTTCTGCGCGTCTGCGCACCACTTAAATAATGGTTGGCCAGACGGCCAGTTGTGAGTACGAAAGGATAGTCGGCATCAATAGGCTCTGCTGGCATTTTTGGCTGAATGCCGAATAATTTGGCTTTACCATCCGCATGATGAAAACGATCTTGGAATAATTGCGGTGTACCTGGATGGTCAGCCTTCGGACAAGGCCAGTATATCCCTTTCTCCGCTTTCAGGCGCTCATAGGTGATACCGCTATAATCAGCTTTACCACCTTCGGTTGCTGCAGCTAGTTCACGAAACACCTCTTCAATACCCGCATATTGAAAGTAGGTACCACGTCCAAGTGCTTCAGCAAGTTCACTGATAATGTGAAAGTCTAGCTTGCAATTCCCCGGTAGCTCCATAGCCTTCTGCCGATGGAACACACGCCCTTCGAGGTTGGTCATGGTTCCTTCCGCTTCAGCAAACGACGAACCAGGTAACAAATAATGCGCATACCGTGCCGTTTCAGTCTCGAACATATCAACGACCACGAGTAAATCTAGCTTTTGTAAGGCACGCTCTACCATCTTGTTATTCGGACTAGAAACCAATGGATTGGAGCCTAGCACGACTAGCGCCTTAATCTCACCTTCGTCGATCTTTTGCAGAAGCTCATAGGCGGAGACACCTTTACCCGGCAGTTCGCTTGGATCGATCCCCCATACCTTCGCCACATGCTCGCGTGCAGCAGGATCTTCGATCAAGCGGTAGCCTGGGAGTTGATCAGCTTTTTGCCCATGCTCGCGGCCTCCTTGACCGTTCGCTTGACCAGTTACAGCCCCATAGCCGCAGCCTGAGCGCCCTATTTTACCCGTGAGCAGCGTCAGGTTAATGTAATTAAGTGTGTTTTCAACCCCATTCACTTGCTGCTCCAAGCCTCTTGCAGTTAGCACTATTCCTGTCTCTGCCTTCGCAAAACCACGAGCAATTGTACGAACAACCGCTTCAAGCACGCCTGTTAAATACTCAACGCGAGCTGGGGTAAACGATTTGACAGCTTCTTTCACTTGTTCGAACCCCGAAGTTCGTGATTGAATGAACTTCTGATCAACGAGGTTCTCCGCAATCATCACATGAAGGAGCCCATTAATGAATACCGAGTCAAATCCTGGTTGAAGACGCACATGAATATCCGCTGTTTTGGAGGTCATCGTATTGCGCGGATCGATGGTCACGATCACGGCGCCTTTTTTCTTTGCTTCTAGTAGATAGGGCATCATCGTAGGTTGGCACTCTGCGATATTCGTACCTGCTAGAATGATATATTTCGCATTGGGAATTTCCGATAATGGCATCGTCATCCCACGATCGATTCCAAAAGCTTGATTACTCGCCGCAGCAGCCGATGACATGCAATAACGACCGTTATAATCAATATATTTGGACCTCAATGCCACACGCGTAAACTTACCTAGTAAGTAACTTACTTCGTTCGTCAACGACCCGCCGCCATAGACACCGATGGCATCACGACCATGTTCAGCCTGCAACGCTTGTATCCTCTGAGCAATATCTGAATACGCGCCTGCCCAGGACACAGGTTGCCACTGACCTACTCTAGCCTTCTCCCGATAAAGCGGCTCAAGGATACGTTCCGAATGCACTACGTGCTCCAATGCGTTCAAGCCTTTCTGACATAGACGACCTGTCGCAACTGGGAAATTTACGCTCGGTTTAATCGTGAGACCTTCTGTTTTTTCACTTGGTAAGATCTCCAATCCACACTGCATACTGCAAAAGCAACAATGGGAGGAGGGCTGTTCATCCGATAATGTGACAAGTGCTGATTTCACGCACCCCACCCCCGTTGATCAATCTCTTTTTATAGTAAAAAAGAATTAGCTCGCCATTTCCTTTCCTCTCGGAAACCCAATGAAGACCGTTCCATTATCCACTTTGGTCAGATACGTTTTCACGCAGCCTGTATCCGGAGCTTGCACGAGTCCGGAAGGCAAATGAATCTTGCGATCATGCATGGGGCAGAACACATGGTCATCACAGACTATGCCTTCGGCAAGCACACCCTCTTTATGCGGACAACGATTCTGAATCGCTTGAAGCTTACCGCTTTTCAATTTGAACAGCGCAACCTCTTCCCCTTGATAACGAATCGTCTTCCCTGTATTAAAGGCTAAATCCTCGTAGGAAACGGCTTGCACCCAAATCATTTGCTCATTTTGTGTAATCATGTTCTCTGCTCCTCCCGGTTTATCTCTCTATTTCTATTTCAATTCAACAACTTCATATAGATCGCGTTGGATTTTCTTGCTATCAATGGCTTGTTTCCATGGATCTTGTGTCACAGATAGCGCCAAATCCATACGTTCACACAATTGCTTACGCTCATCATCATTTTGTACAACATCACGGATATGATCGATGCCAAGACGGTGTACCCACTCGCTCGTACGCTCGCCGTATTTGCCAGTCTCACGGTAATATTGCAGATATGCTTCGGTATATTCAATAATCTCAGCTTCGGTTTTAACTGTGCTCATCAAATCACCAACACGTACCTTCACGCCGCCGTTGCCTCCAGTATATAGCTCCCAGCCACCATCAACAGACACGACACCTAAATCTTTGATCCCGGATTCAGCGCAATTTCGCGGACAACCCGATACGGCAAGTTTCACTTTAGCTGGCGTATTCAACCGTTCGAAACGTTTCTCTAGCTCAATACCCACACCCATCGCATCCCCAGTACCGAAGCGGCAGAAGGTTTCGCCGACACATGTTTTAACCGTCCGCAAAGCTTTCCCGTAAGCATATCCGGATGGCATATCCAACGCTTCCCACATAGCGGTTAAGTCTTCTTTTTTCACACCTAGCAAGTCAAGACGTTGTCCTCCAGTAAATTTCACCGTTGGTACGTTAAATTGCTCAGCAACCTCTGCAATGCGCTTGAGCTCCGTTGGATTGGTCACACCGCCATAAATCCGTGGAACAACAGAGTACGTACCGTCTTTTTGAATATTGGCATGCATACGCTCATTCACGAATCGGGACGTGCTGTCATCTTTATATGTCTCAGGGCTAATCATGCCCAAGTAGTAGTTCAGTGCAGGGCGACATTTGGAGCACCCTTCTTCATTCTTCCACTCTAGGACGTTCATCACTTCACGCACATGGGATAATCCTTTTTCACGAATCGCAGTAACGACTTCATCACGCGTATGCGTTGTGCAGCTACAAATCGTTTCTTTTGCTGCATTTTTATCATAAGAATCGCCTAGCGTAAAGGCCAGCAAGTCGCTGACTAACGGCTTACAGCCACCGCAGGAACGTGATGCTGTCGTGCAATTCTTGACTTCATCTACGGTTGTTAAGCCTTGATCTCTAATCGCGGAGCAAATCGTCCCTTTCGTTACGCCGTTACAGCCGCAAATAATCGCGTCATCTTTCATATCTGCAACGCCGGATGCGGCTCCACCACCGCCAGAGGAATCCGTCAGTATCGCCGTTTTCCCCATGCCGCTAATATCCGTTTCTTCCCGAATCATTTGCATGAGTCGCGTACCGTCAGCTGTATCGCCAAAGAGTACGGCACCGATAATTTTATTTTCTTTAATTACAACTTTCTTATAGACACCGGTGAATTCATCGTGAATACGAATCGCTTTGGTTCCTTCAGCGTCAACGAATTGACCGCCTGAGAATACATCAACACCAGATACTTTGAGCTTCGTGTACAAAATAGAGCCTTCATACGGGCCGGTTTCAACGCCAGCCAAATGCTTCGCCAATACAGCACCTTGCTCATAAAGCGGTGCTACCAGACCATACGCGACGCCTCTGTGCATCGCACATTCGCCGACCGCATACACATTCGGTACGTTCGTTTGCAAATAATCATTGACGATAATTCCTGGATTGCACTCGATACCAGCTTCTTTCGCAAGGGCTACATTTGGACGAATCCCTACTGCCATTACGATGAGATCTGCTTCCGCAATCGTACCGTCCTTAAATTTCAGGCCAGTTACACGTTTGTCTCCCACAATTTCCGCTGATTGTTTCTCTAGCAGGAAGTTGATGCCTTGCTCTTCAAGAGCTGCTTGCAGCATTTTCGAAGCTGTCCGATCCAGCTGACGTTCCATAATCGTATCGACAATATGAACGACATCGACCTTCATACCGAGATTAAGGAAACCTCGTGCAGCTTCTAACCCTAGCAAGCCGCCGCCGATGACGATCGCTTTTTTGTACTTTGTAGCCGATTCAATCATAATTTCACAATCACGGATCGTTCTGTAGGCCATTACGCCTTCTTTGTCCGCACCAGGCATAGGAATCATGAATGGATTAGAGCCCGTTGCCAATATCAATTTGTCATAAGAAACGGTCAGTCCTTGATCACTCGTTACCGTTTGCGCTACGGTATCTACGGCTGTTATCGTTTGATTCGTGTATAAGGTAATGTTATTGTTCGCGTACCATTCATAGGGATGAATAACGATATCTTCGACTTTTGAATCGCCGGAGAGCACATAGGATAACAAGATTCTATTATAGTTGGGATGTGGTTCACTGCCGAATATCGTAACCTCATATTTATCAGGTGTCAGCTTCAGTAAATGTTCAACGGCGTTTACGCCCGCCATACCGTTTCCGACCAGGACTAGCTTCTCTTTTTTGACTGTCATTGTGATCATCCTTCCATCCGTTTACTAAGGTATCATTTCGAAATTGAGTAGTTGTGAAAAAGGGGTCATTTAGGAGCCAGGCCCCCAA
The DNA here is from genome assembly GCF_056402415.1 of Paenibacillus sp. P4_A9. Classification (NCBI taxonomy): domain Bacteria; kingdom Bacillati; phylum Bacillota; class Bacilli; order Caryophanales; family Paenibacillaceae; genus Paenibacillus; species Paenibacillus sp. P4_A9. Next base: position 43,562 of record NZ_JBFUHL010000018.1, on the reverse strand, counting down.
ATGACAAATTGGGATATGGAGCTTGAGCAGTTCGATTGAACCGAGGTTCACATCTACTGCAAAGACGCTAGTCGTAACGTCTTTGCTCATACAGCTTGCTGACAAGCTGCATGAGCAAAAACTTTACTGATTGCCGCCAGCCTAATGGCTAGCGGCATCATTAGCAAAGTTATGCTTGAACGGTATCGATTCCAGGTGAAGCAGCTTTTACTTTACCGCCCTCACCAATCCAGGTACGTTTCCATTGTCCTTGAACAACCGCAATCATCAGAATACAAGCAATTGCAATCCCACTAAGAATGAGAAACCCTGGTGTAAAGGAGCCTGTGGAGAGCTTCAGATTTCCGAGGATTTTCGGTAAGAAATAACCACCTAAACCGCCTGCTGCTCCTACAATTCCAGTTATCACTCCAATTTCCGTCTTAAACCGCTGTGGCACGAGTTGGAAAACCGAACCATTCCCCATTCCGAAAGCCATCATGGCAATAAAGAGCATGACTGTTGTTAGTGAAAGTGACGGCAGTGTTGAAATACCCGCCATCATGATGCCAACAACTCCGTAAAGAACCATTAACATCCGAATTCCACCTATTTTATCAGCAAGCCAACCGCCTACCGGGCGGAAGAAGCTGCCGCCAATAACGCACAATGTAGTGAAATCAGCTGCCTTAACTGGAGCAAGACCATATTGCGTATTGAAGAAAATTGTCAAATACGATGCCATCCCTACGAAACCGCCAAAGGTTACACTATACAAAATACAGAACAACCAGGAGTCCTTTTGTTTTAAAACTTTGCCGTACTCAGCAACTGTTTTGGGCTTCGGTTTATTGGGGCTATCCTTAGCCAAAATACTAAAAATGACCAGTGTTAACACAATTGGAATCATGGCAATTCCGAATACAACGTGCCAATCGCCATAATGCTGAGCTAATCTGTTTGCAAATAAAGTAGCGAAGATCGTTCCGCTATTTCCTGCTCCTGCAATACCCATCGCTAATCCTTGATATTGCGGCGGGTACCAGCTGCTCGCTAGTGGAAGTGCTGCCGCAAAGCTTGCTCCAGCGATACCAAGCATGAGAGCTACGAAATACATATCTCCCATCGTGTCCGCGAATTGCCACCCCCAGAATAATGGAATTAAGGTTAAAGAAAGACCAATCTGCCCTGTTATTTTGGGACCAATCTTATCCGTCAGCACCCCAAGCACAAGTCTTAGTACCGATCCACCCAAGATTGGTAATGCAACCAAATTTGCTTTTTGCGCGGCATCCAACCCAAAGTCTTTGGCAAGAATGACGGCTAACGGCCCCAGGAGTACCCATACCATGAAACTCATGTCAAAATACAAGAATGAACTGAATAAAGACCCTTTGTGTCCCACTTGCAAAAAACTCTTCCGATCTACCATGCAATCCCTCTCCTTCTTTGAGGCTTTTCGCCTTCTCTTATTCCTACCCGTTTGTTTTTTGACTGCACGTTGACAGAAAAGGCCGACAAACATACCCCAATTAATCGCGGGATGCTTATCGGCCTCATTGCCACTGCTGCCACTTCCTCGTGATCAGCATGATAGATGAAATTTTTTCATTACTTGCATTACATTGCACATAAAAAGCCTATCCATTTACGTATTTGTAAGGGGATAGGCGCCGTTGCCTTCGTTAAGTGGCACATCATTGTGCCGTTTTCTTAACTTGATTATACGATGCAAGCAATCTTATGTCAATAAACATAACACAAAAAAATTATACATGAGATTCAGAGAAGCATATCGACAAATTTTAGGTGCATATGCTATAGTATTGCCGTATAATATAACCAAATAGCACTAAAACCTAACATGTAGTTGTCATGAGATAGAAGTTATTCAAGATGGAGGTATTCCCATGTTACAATCTTTCATACTGATCGACGAGTTTATACCAACTCGCTCAGCAACCTCCTCTGAGCCTCCACATGCTGTTCGAACGGAAGACATTCATGGAAAGGAATCTTTGCCTGATGAAATATTGAAGGATTTAGGATTCCGAATTTTTACTTCATCTAATATGAAAGAAATTTCATTTATCATTCCTAAGGTCGATGCTGTATTATTATCTGTAAGTCCTGAACGTGTAACGGATTGGCGTACACGCTTGCTAGCAGAGCGGAGTCTTCCGATGTTCTGGTGGTGTGATACACTTACTTTTCCTTCTAATGAATGCAAAATGGATGGGGGCATTGATGGGTTAATCGGTCCCATGATGAGCCAACTGGAAATTCATTGTGCTTTGATACTTGGTGTCAACCATTATTTCCAACGTACCGAGTGGCAGCAAGAACGCGAACAGCTGCTTTCCAAACTCGAAGAACGCAAGTGGGTCGATCAGGCCAAGCGAATTTTATGCGAAATCAAAGGTATCTCTGAGGCAGAAGCTTATGATTTTCTCCGCAAACAAGCTATGAATGAACGTAAGCGAATGGTAGACGTCGCAACCTCCATCGTCAAGGTATATCAGATACTACAGGATCAGAACAAAGGAGGCCGCAAACGATGATATCCCTATTAAAAGAAGTTGGCCGCGGTAAACGCGGAGCCAGAGATCTCTCCTATGAGGAAGCTGCCCAAGCAGCCGAACTTATTTTATCCGGTGAAGCCACTCAAGCCCAAATCGGTGCATTTCTCGTAGCAGAACGTATTAAAATGGAATCCCCAGATGAAATTAAAGCCTTCATCCAGGCTTTGCGCGAGCGCACAACAACATTCCCCATGGCTGGCAGCATGGACTGTGCAGGACCTTATGATGGTCGCACGCGTACATTCATCGCTACGTTGCCGACCGCATTCGTGCTCGCAGCCTGCGGACTGCCAACTACGCTGCACGGCAGCCCAAGCATGCCGCCGAAATGGGGCATAACGATCTCCGATGTACTTGCAGCGTTAGGTGTGCAGGCACTCGAAGCATCACGTGAAGCTTTAACCTCTGCAGCAGCGCGAACTGGCTTTCTTTTTACGCCTACTGAGTCTTGGTGTCCACCGCTAGGCGAGCTCCGTCAGATTCGCAAAGAACTCGGACTGCGTACGGTGTTCAATACAGCGGAGAAATTGCTTCGCTTCACAGAAGCCCCGTATATGGCTGTCGGCGTGTTCCATGGTACTGTTTTTGAGAAAATCACGAATTTATTAATTGAATTAGGCGTTTCTCGAGGAATTGTGGTACAAGGAATGGAAGGATCAGAGGATTTAAGTGTAGAAAAACGGACTCGTACCTATTTAATCCAAGGTGAGACAAGTGAGTTATTCATTGTTGATCCTGAAATTTATGAGCTTATGGTTGAAGTTCCTGTCGTGGAATGGACGGCTGAACTGCAAGCAGAAACCACACTGTCCGTTCTGCGCGGCGATGCTCCACTTCCCTACTTGAATATGGTTTTGCTCAACAGCGCCGTTCGTTTGTGGGTAGCCCAAAAAGCTGGCTCGATTGAAGAAGGTATTTATATGGCTCGACATGCGATTGATCAAGGCATTGCTCTTCAAAAGTATACGGAATGGACCGAAGCGATCAAGCCCGTTTCCGCCACTTAATTAGAAAAAGGACTTCACGGATGTGCGATTCCTCGCATCCATGAAGTCCTTTTTTCATTTACCTATGAATTGTTGCGTAAACATTTTACCACAAGGTCCTCCATCCACGATACCGATGCCGATATGGGTGTAGTCTTTGCTTAAAATGTTAGCTTTATGACCTGGCGAGTTCATCAGCGCTTCATGCGCAGCTTGAACACTTTGATTGCAGGCAATGTTCTCACCTGCCGCATTATACGTGATACCGAACTTCTCCATCATATCGAACGGTGAACCATAGGTCGGTGAATCATGCGAGAAATACTTGTTATCCACCATGTCTTGGCTCTTGAGACGAGCTGTTTTGGTAAGCGCCAAGTCTGCCGTCAACGGCGATAACCCCATAGCTGTACGCTCTTTATTCACCAGATCAAGCATCTGCTGTTCTTCTACAGTTAAGCCTGACGTCGATGGCACCTGTGGTATAGGTGTTGGCGCAGGTGTAGGCACTGGAGCAGGTGTCGGGGTTGGCGCTGGTTTCTTCGGTATTTTGAGATTGCCATATGCCCAGAGAATGGATTGCAGCGTTTGATCGTCTACATTTCCTGTTACGGGTAACCCATATCTACTTTGAAACGATTTAACCCCAGCTTGTGTTTGATTACCATAATAACCCGTAATCGGTCCCGAATAATAACCTAGCGACTTCAACATCCCCTGAACCGCATAGACATCTGGTCCTTTAGCCCCTTTGCCATAGGCAAAGACTGTCGTCGTGGAAGCACTGAACAAGACCACACAGATGAGAGCAATCCAGATCAACCTTTTTTTCCCTTGTAGCATGYGTACGTTCACTTCCCGTCGTCTTCAGTATCTTCGTCACACATTGGACGATAGGATTAGCGTTACCTCTTTACAAAAATTTATCCAAATTAAGAAATGTTATGTATGCCGTTTTTGATCATAAATCATACCATTTTTGGAACTCTAACAATAACGTGAACTCAGACTCTAGACTGAGATGAAACCCGACTCAAGCCATATACAATCTTGGATAAATATTGCTATACTTGGAACTGGATGAATAAAGAGGATTGTTGAAAGGGAGCGAGACGTGTGACGTGGTTTACTAAATGGGCTTTTGGAAACAAAGCAGCAGTTGTTTTTATGATTATTTTAGTTCTTGGAACTGGTATCGGAAGTTACTTCAAACTACCGATGGAATTTTTACCTAGCGCAGATTTCCCGCAGATTAGCGTAACAGTTGTCGGTCAAGGCTACGACGCCAAATCCATGTTAGATAGTGCAACGACACCTATTGAAAAGGCATTATCCAGTGTGCCTGGCAAGAAAGAGGTTTTCTCAACATCTTCGGATGGTTTTATGAAAATCGATATGACATTTGACTCGGATATCAAAATGAAGGATGCCCAAGCGAGTATACAAGAAGCGATCAGCTCCATTGTTCTACCAGCTGGCATGTCGAAGCCTTTCGTTATTCGTTTGAACACTTCGATGATCCCACTTTCATGGGTATCCTTGAACTTCAAAGATGGCATTACGAAACAAAATATTGAATTAACACAAGAAAAAATCTTACCCGAATTTCAAAAAATCAAAGGTCTAGCCAGCGTAGTACTTGGCGGAACCTCGGTATCTCAAGTCATTATTCACCCAGATAAAGACAAATTAGCTAAGGCGCAATTGCCAGCACAAGCACTTATGGGTGTGCTGCAAGGTCAGAATGTAGCTGTCAATGTCGGTGAGAGACCAATCGACGGCAAAACAAGTGCAATTAAAGTCGTTGGGAACCTCGACGATTTGAATACCTTGAACAATTTGACTGTGGCACCAGGCGTTAAATTGAAAGATGTGGCAACGGTTGAAGTTGCTGCAAATAAAGATACATTAACACGAATCAATGGTAAGGATTCTCTTACATTAGTTGTAACGAAAGACACAAGTTCCAATGCTGTAGATATCGGTAAAGAAGTTGAGAAAATTTCCGAAGAGGTTGCGACCAAATATCCGAATGCAACAGCAGAGGTCATTTACTCTACGTCAGAATCCGTTGTAACTTCTGTTAACAGCATGATGAGAGAAGTATTGTTAGGCGCATTATTCGCGACGATCGTCATTCTGATCTTCCTTAGAAACATTCGTTCCACGTTCATTACGATTGTTTCGATTCCATTGTCTCTTGGTTTAACATTGTTCCTGCTTTCCCAATCAGGGGTAACGCTAAACATCTTGACACTAGGCGGGGTCGCCGTCGCCGTCGGTCGACTCGTGGATGACAGTATTGTTGTCATCGAGAATATTTTCCGAAGAACTCAGAAGGCTGAATTCTCCAAGGAATTAATTATCGATGCGACACGTGAGGTAGCTAGAGCGATTACGGCTTCTACCTTAACTACGGTAGCTGTTTTCTTACCGCTTGGCCTTCTGAAAGGTTCACTTCAAGCGTTCCTGCTTCCCTTCGCATTAACCGTTACGTATTCCTTGCTTTCTTCCTTGCTTGTTGCCTTAACCGTTGTACCGGTTATGAGCGCATGGTTGCTTCGCAATACGAAGTTGAAAGAACATAAAGAATCAACAAAACTAAGAGGCATTCTATCCTGGAGCTTGAATCACAAGTTCATCTCCATACTGTTATCTATTATCCTTTTCGGTGGTTCTATCGCCCTTTACTTTGTAATGCCAAAAGGTGCAGTTGGTGGTTCAACAGCAAGCCAGATATCTGTTAGCCTTTCTTACACACCTGAAACACCAATCACAACAGTTCGTGAAAAAGCAATCGAATTAGAAAAATTCATGCTTGAGCAAAGTGAGCTTGATCACATTATTCTTCAACAAGGGAACACCGAAGATAATGCCAAATGGGGAAGCGTAGCTCCTCCAACGATTGCAAATTATACTGTGTTTATGAAAAAAGATGTAGATACTCAACATTTCATCGATCAAGTGAATAGCCAAAAATCGAAATTCCCTGGAGCAGATTTAGCTGCTGGCGGCGGCGGTTTTGATGGTGGTACGGGTTCCGCTATTACAGTTGATCTAACTGGCGATTCCGCAAAGAACTTGGATCAAGCAGCCGCAGATGTCATTGCCGCAATTAAAGACATTGAAGGCGTAGAAAAAGTAACAAGCAACCAAAATGTAACGAAACCAGGATATTCGATTACGGTAGATCCTGCGTTAGCGAAACCACAAGAAATTGCAGGTACGATCCGTTCCCTAATGAACCCTACACCGATCGGTTCCATGAAATTAGAGGACAAAGAAATTCCAGTTGTATTAGATGCTTTGATTAATCCAAGCACTGTTGCAGACTTGTCCAATATTCAAATCATGACAGCTACTGGACCAGCCTCGTTAACATCGGTTGCTAAGATCGAAAAAACGAATGAGTCCAATACGATTCTACACAAAAGCGGTCAACAATTCTTACGTGTGACTGCACTTGTAGACCCAGCTAAATTATCCAAAATCAATACTGAAATTACAAAAAACACAAAAGACTTGAAACTCCCTGAGGGTGTTGCCTTAGTAGTAGGCGGAGCTTCCGCCCAACAATCCAGTGATTTTGCTGACTTGTTCATGACAATGGGTATTTCCATCGGTATCGTATTATTGATCATGGTCATCACGTTCAAATCGTTCCGTGCACCGATTGCTAGTATGGTCTCCCTTCCATTCGCAGCAGTAGGCGCGATTGTTGGAATGATGATTACGAAAACGTCCTTCGACGTTACTTCGATCTTCGGATTCTTGATGTTGATCGGTATCGTTGTTACGAATGCGATCGTGTTGATCGACCGTGTGAAGCAAAACGAGGAACACATGACGATTCGTGAGTCCTTGCTAGAAGCCGCGGCAACGCGGATGCGTCCAATCATCATGACAGCTGTTGCGACAATCTGCGCAATGGTGCCGCTTGTACTTGCCAAAGCGGAGGAAGGTAGTATCGTATCCAGAGGCTTGGCCGTTGTTGTTATCGGCGGACTCACTTCTGCAACGATCTTCACCCTGGTAATGGTACCTACTGTGTATGAACTCATGCATGCACGCAAAGCAAGACATCAAAGAAAACAGCTTGAAAACGCTGGTTAGATAGTACAAAAGGCGACCTAAGTAGATTTATCTGCTTGGGTCGCCTTTTTTTTACTTTAAGCTTTCCATTTAAAGTTTGGCAGGATAGGGTTGGGGGAACACCACCCATTGACAAAGATCACCCCCATGCCTTAAACTAAATTTAGTACTTGGTACTAATACTTGATACTAATTTAAACTTGATAATATATTCCAAAGGAGTGACACCTCATGCCTTCCTTCCGTCCCTTGCAGGCGCGAATTTCAGCTATCGGCACTTATGTGCCTGAGCACATTTTAACCAACGAGGACCTCTCCAAGATGGTGGATACGAACGATGAGTGGATCGTTCAGCGCACTGGAATTCGAGCGCGCCGAATTGCCGAAGCACATGAGTTCACAAGCCATTTATGTATAGCTGCCGTACAGAATCTTCTTGATCGTTACCCTAGCTCCCTTGACGATGTAGAGCTCATTATTGTGTCCACACATACGCCGGATTTACCTTCCACACCAGTTGCGTGTCAGGTTCAGGCGCACTTCGGCATCGTGTCCGCGGGAGCCTATGATCTGGGTGCGACATGCGCTGGCTTCGCCTATGCGCTTCATACCGCTGGTGCACTCGTTGCTGCAGGCGTGCATCAGAAGATTCTCGTGATCGGCGGTGACGCCTTATCTAAAATCACAGATTACACCGACCGATCCACCTGCATCTTATTTGGCGATGGCGCTGGCGCAGTTGTCGTTGAGAGAGAAGAAGCTCATCCCGCCTTCCTCGCTCATCATGTGGGATCCGATGGCACAGGTGCCAAGCATGTGTATCGAACCGGTCTTGCGACTGAGCTGAACGGAGCTCCATTAGAGGGTGAGGGGAAGCTTGTCCAAAACGGCCGTGAAGTGTACCGATTCGCTGTTTCAACGGTACCGCAAGGCATCGAGATGCTGCTTCAAAAAAGCGGTTTGCCACATGCAGCCATCGATTGGTTCATCCCTCATAGCGCGAATTTGCGCATGATTGATTCCATCTGTGAGAAGAGCGGTATACCGATTGAAAAAACGCTATACAGCCTTGAATACTTCGGCAACACTTCCGCGGCTTCCATCCCGCTAGCGCTGGATTTGGGAATTAGAGAAGGGAGAGTACAAGCCGGCGACAACCTGTTACTTTATGGATTTGGCGGCGGATTAACACACGCAGGATTAATTATACGCTGGGGTTAAGGCTTCACACGCTTACTAATCCAAGGCTTTCCAGGCTTACCAACAACGCGCGACGACTTGCTTGGATTCATCAATTTCAACATCAGAGCACGTTGATACTCGCTTATCGTCTTTAGATTATCTGCGACATGGCCAGCAAGCTCTTCAGAACCCTCCATGTGATCCGCGACAGCTTCAATGATTCTGCTCAAAGCTCGCTGGCTCCTCGCCAGCGAGGTCATCATGTGCAGCTCCAAGCGCTCCCGCTCCTGATTCCAATCCTTCACAGCTTCCCATCCTCACCAAATGGAAGTAAACCACCGAACCCTGTGTCATCGTCGGACCCTAAAGCTAAAGCTGAACTCGAATGATTTTTCCCAAGCAAAGCCTTCATCTGATGATTTAGCGCATTCTCCAGCTTCGTTAAGCCATCTATAAGGTCAATGACGCTCTCATGGATTTCACCAGTTACTTTCATTTTATGCTCATGCCCCTCCAAATTCGCCCCGTTTATATGCTGACAAATCCAGTTTTGCGATTTCGTCGCTTCGACGACTCTCGCTTCCAACATCAGACTTATTTCATATTGCAACTTGGCTGTCGCATCTAGCATCTGCATATAGAGATCCGTTCTATCCAAGGCCATTCCCTCTATTCCTCATCAGGTACATGAATTTCCTTCATAACCATTTCCGTTTGCTTCGCCATAGCTTCTTCCAATGCAGCAAGGCTATTTAAATAGGCCGTTACATTTTTGGTTAGTTGTAACGCCCGCACCTGCAGCATCGCTAATCCTGCAAATTCAGGATGTGAATCAGGCAGATCTCCAGCAATTGCTGCCATTTGCGTAGACACATGCCGATGTGTTTCTAAGATCTGTGCCATCTGGCTATGCGAAGCCGCTATATGAGAAACAATTTCCGTCACCCGCTCCTCCACGCTAACCCCTCCTACAACCTTTTTCACTCTACGTTATGCAGCTTTTTGTGTAACGGTGCCTAAACTAAATAAACCGAAATGGATCCACGCCCCATTTGCGAATAAATTTCTTGCGATTGCGTCGCAGCAGGAGAATCTTAGATCGACGACTATTTTTCCGAAAACTGACACTTCCACGATGATAAACAAAGCAATCTCCAGCTATGAGCAATTGAAATCCAGCTAATCGTGCGCGATAGCATAAGTCATCGTCCTCGTAATACCCAGGAGCAAATCTTTCATCTAAAAAACCTACCTGCTCGAACATCGCTCTCTTAAATAACAGACAGAAGCCGACCAACCGCTTCGTTTCTCGCCAGTTTCCAGGGTTTACATGGTTATATTTATGGACCATATTCGAAATTCCCGTGAAGGGGACTCGAATTTTTTGCTTACCAGTTACATGATTAGAGACGGGTCCTACCATGCCAATATCTTCACGACTATTTAAGCAGTTAAGCAGATTAGGAAGCCAATTTGGCGTGACGATTGTATCGTTATTCAAGAGCATTAATGTATCACCTTCAGCAAAACGCAACCCATAATTACAAGCTGCAGGAAAACCGAGATTAGCGGGCAGCGCCACAAGCTTTACATTTTCACTGAGACAGTAAGTTAAAGTTCCGTCTTGTGAGCCATTATCAACAACAATAATTTCATAAGGCACGGAGGTGTGCTTACGGATGGATGCCACACAGGCTTTCAACAAAGCTAGACCATTAAACGTAGGAATAATTATGCTCGTAAGCTGCAAGTTCATGCCTCCTCGTTAATGTGCCATTTTCAATTCCTTTTTGGACATCCTGAATACATGGGATAAGCTCTTCTATTTTGACGGCCCTGTCCCCTTCTATGAAAAGCAGGAAGTCCGACTGCGATATCTTCGCTGCCAGAGCTCTCGCGACATCGTGTTCGATTAGTTCGGGATGATGAACAATAATTGCGTGGGAATGCCCTCTGACCTTTGCAACCGTGCGGTCTTGAGAGCCATGATCAAAAACAATGATTTCATTAAGCGGTAAACGCTTCAGCTGCTCCAGCACATGAAGGATGGTTCCTTCTGCGTTGGAAGCTATAATAATCGCACCGACAGGATGGACACTTATCCGACTTCCCCTAATTAGAGATCGCTTAGGCCTAGCGACGAATCGGCGTAACAGCGGCTTCTTAAGGCGATTTCGTTTTCTTCTTTTCCTAATAGAAACCATAATTCGTTTCTTGCTTTTTAGTTTCATCAACCGGGCTCACCTCATGACTTAACTTTATGCGATCGTCGGATTCGTGAGCTCCCACGTATATCCTTGTGCGAAGCCTTCGCCATAGGCGACATTGTAAGCCTCATTGAATGCCCGATCATAAGCCTGTTGGGCTCTCCTTGCTCTAGGACTTAGAATAATGCGGCGATTGACTTTAGGGCGGCGAGCTACGATTCGACTACCCTTGCGTCTAGGAAATCGGATCAGACGACGAACTAATCTGCGTTTCCCCTTACGCCCTGTTATAGGCCTCACACGACGAATTGCACGTCCCTTTTTTCTAACCATAATCCGTTTTTTTAGACCCAGCTTTCTTGGCGATCCCACTCGCTTCTTCCGAATCTTCCTGCTCACAGTCAGCTTGCTTACCTTTCTTTTCGTGATCAAGTTCCTACACCTCCACTTTCTAAAATACGTCTTCTTTCTCGCCCCTATCTAGGCCCAAAAATGACAGAAAGCATTGTAATTAAACGATTGGTATAAGTATGATCGCGCATCGTCCGATACAATCCCCGCATGGCAATCAGTTTACGTTCCTCTTCGTTAATTAAATAGTGATTCATTTTGTRCAGCATTTCTTCCGGTGACCCATACGTCACGATATCATAGTCGGGTGTATAGAAATTGACTAAATCATCCCGAACATCCGTCAATTGAAAGGCTCCACAACCAGAAATTTCAAATGTCCGGGGATTAGGCGAGGCACCGCTAATTCGGCGAGAGTTATGGTTATAAGCTTGGTCATCGAAGGCGCGATGCATATTAATGACGATACTCGCCCCGTTATAGAACGTGGCCGTCTGTTCTGGCGACATCCACATATTCAATTGAATTTGCGGTGCAAGCAGACGATAATGCTTCAGACGTTCCCACCATATCCCTGAGATAATGACACGTTTGGTCGCTAAATACGGAGCAATCTGATTGAACATGCTCACACGATTCCAATAGGCCGAACCAATAAAACAAATATCGCGGTATACACCACTCGGCACTGGCCTTGGTCGAAACATCTCCGGTTGAAAGGCTAACGGCAAGTAATGGACCTGCCCGCCCCCCATCTCCTGATAGAACTGAACACAATTAACTTCCAATGTAAATATGAAATCATAGTGCTTCGCAAACGCAGCTGTAATATCGGTGTAATAGGGATCATCCGTTAACCAGATAGCTGTCCGAATGCCCATATGGCGGACACGATCAACAACATTCAGTGAAAGGTTCATCCCTTCCAAAACTATCATTACATCAGGACGGTACTTAGCTGCCAAAGTTTCGACATTGTCTTTGGGATGACCGATATGCGTCGCATCTTTCTCACAGTTCCCGACTATTAATTCGCGAACTAAAGGACGAAGGCTGTTCATAACGGCGATATCCAATGGCTCGTAAGGGTAGCCTTTTCCCGAAGTAACAAACAACACACGCACGTCCCAAAAAGGACTTGGCGCACGGTCACGAACCGCCTTTTGGATAATCGCTTCACATTGTCCCAATCTGAGGCCATTTGCATGACCTAATTGATAGCCGTCAGCAAGTCCTCGTTCTCGCGCATGCGCATTATTGATAAATTTCATTCATTTCACTCCCTTCTAAGCAAATACAAGATTGAGCAGCTTAACTAATCGATCAGCAAATGAATGCTCCATGCGTGTTCTTCTCAACCCGCCCACTGCAATACGTAATCGATCCTCTTCATGAATTAAATAATGACTCATTTTATTGAGGAGTTCATCCTTATTATGGAAGGTTTCTATTTCATGACCTGGTCGATAATACTGCTCCAAATCTTGACGGTAATCCGTTAACTGCAGCGTGCCRCATCCTGCAATTTCATACGTTCTAGGATTAATCGAATATCCTGGTATATTTCTACTATTTTTATTGTAGGTTTCATCATAGGTGAGCCGATGGATATTCAACACAATTTTGGCCCCGTTATAATACTTTACGGACTCTTCAATCGGCACCCAATGCGGCTTAATCCCATGTTCGAGTAGCCTATAGTGAGCTAATCGATCCCACAATCCCCCGGCAATGACCACCTTTTTCCCTACTAAAAAGGGGGTAATCTCGTTGAAGAGGGTGATTCGGTTGGGAAATCCCATGCCAATAAAGCAAATATCGCTTCGATACGCTGGACTAACAGGCTGGGGTTTAAACACAGCTGGATTAGCTGCTAAAGGCAAGTAGTGAACTTGCCCACAGCCGAGCCCTTGATAGAAAGGTACACAGGACATTTCGTGCGTAAATACATAATCATAATGAGGTGCTAATGCGGCTGTGTGGTCAGTAAAATAGGGATCGTCCGCAAACCAGATAGCGGTCCGAATCCCCATCTGTCTAACAAGATCTATCTGACGAGCATGATCCGCAGGGAAAACATGAAGACCGTTCATGACAAGTACGAGATTCGGATTAAGCTCTCTAGCTAGTCCAAGCATATCCGCTGGTGCCGCTGCATGCACGACTCGGACCGTTTGTTGTAAGCCCTGAATAATACCTTGGTCGATCGCATGAAAGCCTTGAACGATAAATAATACAGTTACTTCTCGAACCGGAATGGGTGCCGGGTGGCAGGTGTCGAGTGCATACTGGCATCTTCCCAAGCGAAAGCCACTTTCCCATCCTGCCTGAAATCCCTGGCTGCGCCCCTCCGCTATGCCGTTACGAATCACCATGTTCCTTTCACCCTCTTCGTCATAACAGTGGTATCGTAATAATCAAGCTGTAGAAAAAAATCAAGTGCCGATTGCCAATCTCGCATTGGCGTAAAACCATTGTCCCGCATTGCCTTATGTGCAAATGCCGTGTACATCGGCCTTGCAGCTGGTGCTGGAGGAAATAAATCAGTAGGAACAGAATTGACGAAAACATGCGCCATCCCTGCCGCTTGAAGAATATACCGGGCAAATTCATATCTGGAACATACGCCTTCATTAGAGGCATGATAGAGACCATATCGATCCGTTTCTATGAGTTCACGAATAAATATAGCCAGATCCAAGCAATAGGTCGGAGAGCCAAATTGATCATCCACAATAGAAAGTGTCGGATTTACTCGCGCCTTTTCCAATACTTTGGTTACAAAATTGGTTCCCTTCATTCCATATAACCAAGAGGTTCGTACGATAAAATGCTTGGCGCAGGTCATCGCAACGAATCTCTCCCCAAGATGCTTGGAGTGTCCGTAGACATTGAGCGGATTGGGCGCGTCTTTCTCGTCGTAGGGAATATCCTTTGTTCCATCGAACACATAATCCGTACTGACATAGACGAGCTTAGCCCCAAAGGTTTCACAAGCCTTCGCGATATGAAGAGCACCCATTGCGTTCACTTGATATGCGGACTCCTTCTCCCATTCAGCCTTATCTACATTCGTATAGGCAGCCGCATGCACAACAACGTCCGGTCTTTCGTACAATAGCATCTCCCTGACTTCATGTTCTTGACTAACATCTAATTGGGCTTTATCCCAAGCAACGACCTCATGCATGGGGTTCAGYACCCGCTTAAGGTCATAGCCTAGCTGCCCGCCGGCACCCGTAATCACTATTTTCAAGTGCGATCAGCTTCTTTATCTAATCGGTACGAACCGTCTGCAATACGGGCGCACCACTCGTTTTCATGTACATACCAGTCCAACGTCTTTTGAAGGCCTCTCTCAAACGAATAGGCCGGCGTCCAGCCTAAGTCGCGACGTAACTTCGAGCTATCAATCGCATATCGCCGATCATGTCCTAGGCGATCCGGAACATATTGAATCAACGAATCTGGTTTGCCCAACAGCCTCAGAATGCTTTGGACGACCTCCAAATTCGTTCGCTCATTCTGACCGCCTATGTTGTACACTTCCCCAGGTATACCAGCTACAATCACTCGTTCAATGGCAGAGCAATGATCGTCTACATACAACCAGTCTCGTACATGTAATCCATCACCGTATAGGGGTATTGATTCATCACGAAGGGCACGGGTAATTAAGAGAGGGATCAGCTTTTCGGGAAATTGGCGGGGACCATAATTGTTGGAGCAACGTGTAATTACTGCTGGAAATCCATATGTTTCATAATAAGCTCTAACGAGCAGATCAGAGCCCGCTTTACTTGCGGAGTAAGGAGAATTCGGAGCTATTGGCGTCATTTCACTGAAAGCCCCCTCAGCCCCAAGTGAGCCGTATACCTCATCTGTGGAAATATGAATAAACTTCTTCACCTGACTATGGCGAGCACTTTCAAGCAAAATCTGTGTGCCAACTACATTGGTCATCACAAAGCTTCCTGGGTTATGAATACTTCGATCCACATGGGACTCAGCTGCAAAGTGAACAACCACATCGACCCCTTGCATCAGCCTCATCATGAGCGTCTCATTGCCAATATCCCCATGTACAAATTCATAACCAGCTTGCCCAGTGAATAGCCTGACGTTGTCCTTATTTCCTGCATACGTAAGTAAATCAAGATTGGTCACATGATCTTCTGGATGATGTAGCTTCCAATAATGAATAAAGTTACTTCCAATAAACCCCATGCCACCCGTGACAAGCAACGATTGCATTAGCTGTTCTCCTTCCTGACTAAAAGAGTGGCCTGAAAGAGCGATTCATGTGTCCCCGCGTCAATCCACCATCCCGTGAGAAACATATGGGAGAGTGCGCTTGACGCCGCATACACATTATTTACATCTGTGATTTCCATCTCGCCTCGTGCAGAAGGTAACTGCGATTTAATAATGCTAAACACCGTAGAATCATATAAATAAATACCTGTAACCGCATAGGATGAGCTCGGATCCTCCGGCTTTTCGTCAATGCGTTCAATTTGTTCTTTCTTCATCTGAGCTACGCCATACCTTCTAGGATCCCCTACCTCTTTTAAAATGACCATGGCCCCTTCGGTCTGATGCTTATAGGCTTCAATCATAGGCACAAGTGAATCTTGGAATAAGTTATCCCCTAGAATAACCACGAATTTCTCACCCTCAAGCACGAAATCCTCTGCCAAAGCCAAGGCTTGCGCAATACCGCCGGCTTTCTCTTGAATCTTATAAGTCAGATTGACGCCTAGCGTTTCACCACTGCCCAAATAGTCTAAAAATAAGCCGGCAGATTGTTTCCCGGTGATGATGAGTATATCCTGAACTCCTGCATGGCCTAGTTTATTTATTGCGTATTGAATCATGGGCAGATCACCAACAGGAAGCAAATGTTTATTGATTATATGCGTCAAAGGGCGTAAACGACTTCCCGTTCCTCCTACAAGTACGACACCTTTCACAAGTCATCCCCCTTCACGAGCAATCGTATGTTTCGTATGGTGCGTAGTCACATACATTTCTACTATCATATGCTTTCGTAATAGACGGAAATTGGACGAACACCCCTAAATTGAAAATTGGTCATCTATCTATCGAATAGCAAAAAAACAAAAAAACGGTAGTCTCGCATAGGATGCGAAACACCGTTTTGGGTATTGTTCTAAGACGCACAACTTACGAAACATTACATACTTTTACCGATCGCCATCCAATTTACCATGCCTTGCTGATCGGGTGAAAACTTAGCTCGAATAATGGACAGTACCGCGCTGCCTGTAGACTTCTGACTGATAATGACATAGCAAGCTGGATGATTCGTAATCGCTGTTAACACATAATTGGTATCCGCATATGCCTCTTCGAAATTAAGTACCAGCTCAATGGTCTCATCCTGGATCTTCATGACAAATGGCTCAAGTCCAAACTGCTGCAACACATTCCTTTGCTTCGCAGGTGTTCGCACAACACTATCTGACAATTTAGCCACAGTTAGCGAGTAGTCTGCGATATGCTCATTCGTGATAGTTCCAGATTGCAGCTTCGTTCCATCAATACTGTCAGGTGCAAGATGATAATCAGTTACTGCCCATTGTGACAGCTTATAACTATTTACACTGCCATCTGCAAGTTTAGCTGTATCGATCGCACCATCGATAATTTTGCTGGTATCGACACAGTTAGCGGATAGCTTCGAGCCTGTTACAGCTTCATCTGCAAGGTGATCACCATTCACCGCGCCTACTGCGAGTTTACTGCTGTCCACACTGCTTGGTGCTAGCTTATCTCCAGTGATGGCTTCATCTTGAAGGTGCTCGTTTCCAATCGCTTCGGAGGATACTTTCGAGCTGTCCACGCTGCCATTGAGCAGCTTCCACCCATCTATAGAACCAGGCGCAAGATGGCTGCTTGTCACAGAGCCCAAGGCGAGCTTCAAGCCATCAATGATAAAGTCCGATAAATGTTCACGTTGAATCGCACCATAGACAATTTTACTGCTATCCACACTTCCTGATGCCAGCTTAGAGGTATCAACGGACTGCTCAGCCAGGTGCTCACTGTTCACAGCCCCTGCTCCCAGCTTGCTTCCATCCACGCATCCCGGAGCCAATTTCATCCCATATACAGCTTGATCAGCCAAATGGTAGTTATTCACCGAGCCAGACACCAGTTTACTGCTATCAACCGAGTTCACTGCCAGCTTTTCATTATCTATAGCGCCTGCCATGAGGTGCTGATTACTCACAGAACCATGCGCAAGCTTCGTGCCATTTACCACACCAAGTGATAAATGTTCATCCGTGATCGCGCCAGGCATAATTTTCGAACTGTCTATACTGTCTTTCGCCAGCTTCGTCCCAACGACTGCACCTTCTGAAAGATGCTCACTATTGATCGCACGAAAAGCGACTTTCGAGCTAATAACGACCCCATCTGCCAAATGTCGTGCGACAACCGCACCAGCTGCCAGCTTGCTGCCATGTACACTCTCATTGGCTAATTTCGAAGCCGTGATAGAGCCATCTGTTATGTGCTCTGCGTTCACCGCTTTGTTCGAAATCTTAAGACTGGTCACACTTCCATCAGCCAGCTTATCTGTTGTCACCACTTGATCCACTAGCTTCGAGTTCGTCACTGCTTGATCTTCAATGATTCTCGTGGTTACCGATTCCGCTTGGAGATGCTGTGTACCTACAGCCCCATTCGCAAGCTTATCCTCGGTGACTGCACCGTCCGTTAAAGTATCCGTCGAAATGGAGTTTTCCTGCAACTTGCTTCCTACCAGACTTCGGTCTGCAAATACATCCAGCGTTATGGATCCATGGCCCAAATGCTCCGAAGTAATCGTCCCCGGTTTAATATGGGTTCCTTCTATGATGCCATCCTGCAGATGACGTGATTCAATCGACATCGGCGCAATTTTTGCCGTGGTTACGGCTTCTTCTGCAAGTTTACTTGTTGTAATTGTTTCTTCTTGAATATGCCTAGTTGTGATGGCTTCGTCTGCAATATGGTTGCGATGAATCGCCTGCAATTCGATTTGCTTCTCACCTATAGCACCTTTGGCGATGTGTTCGCCAATAATGATTTCCTCCTGAAGATGAGCTGCAAGTATGGTGCGGTAGGCAATTTTATTGGAAGTTACACTCTCATCCTTTAGTTTTGAATTCGTTACACTGCCATCTGCTAATTTATCCGTTGAAACCGATCCTGCCCCAAGCTTTGAATTAGACACCACATTTTCTTCCAAATGTTCTGTTTTTACCATCTGTGGACCAATGTGTTTGGCATTAACGGCACCTTGTGCAAGTTTATCCGCATTAACCGAACCGTCTTGCAATTTGCTGCTAGAAATGACTTGATCATTCAAATGAACAGACTCAATCGCATGTGGCGTTATATGTCTGCTTGCTACAATCTGCTCGCCCAATTTAGCAACGGTGATTGCGCCGTCTTGAATTAGCTTCGCATCTATGGCACCTTCCCCAATATGTTTAGTCCGAATTGCTTGATCAGCTATGTGATAACTGGTTATTTCAGCAGCCTCAATATGATTGCCTTTCACCGCGGATTGTGCGATATGCATCGAATCTACGGCACGCGCAGCTAGCTTAGGACCCGTTACAGCTTGATCAACCAGAATGTCACTTGTAATCGACGCGTGATCCAAATGCTCACTCGAAATGCTCTGTCCCTTGATATGGATCGAGCTAATGCTGCCAAGCCCCAACTTATCTTCCGTGACGGCTCCATCTCTAATTTTATCAGAGGTGATCGATGCATCCATGAGCTTAGCCGTGTCAATGATATAATTGGCCAAATGCCTCGTCTGTACAGCACCGCTAAGAATTTTATCTGACGTGATCGCTTGTTGATCAATCAATTCACTTGTAATGATCAGTTCTGATAAATGTTGCGGCAAAATGGCACCGTCTGCCAATTTCGTGGCATCCACCGATTTATCTGCAATTTTGGCGGTTGTAATGCTGCTATCGAACAGCTTTCCGCCAGACAATGTATTATCTTGAATCTTATCTCCCGCTATACTGTTTGGAGCAACATGTTCATCATGGATAGCTTGGTTGGCAATTTTCGGACGAGTTACGCTTGCCTGGGCTAGTTTGGCATGTTCAATGGCACCATCCTTGAGCGATCTGGCACCAATGCTAAACGGTTTAATTTTCGTATCATCTATCGACCGGCTTGCGATTTTGTCCCAGGTTACCGCTTCATCTACAATGTCGTCCGTATAGACAACGGGGTCAACGAATTTACCTGTTTTACGTTCACTTAGTAATAAATCAGGTGTGATCTGCTCGGCGACCTTGGATACATGCAAGACTTTGATTGGCTCCGTTTTCTCAATAGGAGATGGATTCGTTTTCGCTATTAGTTTGGGCTGCTCTACCGCTTTGTCTTGCTTTATTGGTGCTTCATCGAGCCATTTTAATTCATTCATGTTGGCGTTCACTTTATGCACGTTCACCTTCTGGGTACTGCTGGTCTTTCGCTTACTCATATGACACCTCTCCATTCCCCAAGAATTATCATTGGTAACATATTCATTCTCGCCTTAATAAGTACATTAGCCCCCAAAAATGTGCGCTAACCTAGACATGAGCCGTTTCCTTCAACATTTGACTGTACAAAGCTGACCTCACCTCAGCAGCTCTCTGCCACGTGAAATTTTCTTTCACTCTACTAATCCCGTTCTCACCTAACTTACACTGTAAGCTCTCATCTTTCAGTAAACGCACAATAGTTAGAGGGAGGTCCGTTCGAATGGTCGCTAGATCAATTAAGCATCCGGTTTGTTCGTCTTCAACAACCTCTTGAATCCCGCCCACTTTGGTTGCGACCACGGGAACACCCGCTGCCATAGCCTCCACATTGACAAGCCCGAAAGCTTCATTTCCAATCGAAGGTACGACTAGAATCTCGGCAATTCGAATCCATTTGGGCATATCTTGATGTCTCACGTACGGAATGAATGTCACATGATTCGGTATGGCCCTGGCTGTTTTCATGAGTTGTCTTACATAATTCGTTACTTTTTTGGATCCATAAAAGGCCGCCCCCACGATAACCAACTTGGCTGTTGGTTCACTTTGAATGACACTTTTCATCGCATCTAGCAAATGGTGAACACCCTTCTGTGGGATTAATCGCCCAACAAATAAAATAATTTTACGATTCTCACAATCGATCCGCTTACGCATGACATTCCGTGATTCACTAATTTCCACTGCCCATTTGGATGTAAACTGACTGATATCCACACCTAAATAATGTGTGACTATTTTTTCGGCAGCACTCGGTACGAGTTGTTGCAGAAATCGCTTTAGAAAATCACTATTGACGATAATGACATCAGCTGCACGTAAATAAGCAGTTAACACTCTCGCGGAAATATACGGTTTCGTAATAAATGAAGTGGAATGGAGGACGAGACTTATAATGGCATTTGGATATCGTTTACGAAGAAAACGAAGAAAACGCGGCCTGTTTTCCACTTGAATAATGCCAGGATTCAGGTGCGAAATCTGTGTATTGAGGTGTGACAAATAGAAGGTTGGCCCTCGATACAGGACTCTTCGATAGGTTACACCACGCCTATTTTCATGCCACGGTTGATAGGACGTCTTCCGCCCAAGAACAAACACAGGCATGCTCTTGGCCAATTGCTCCGCTGTCTTCTGAACCACCTGCTCAACCGAGCTGCTAGTCCCCGAAGGTATAGGAAAGGATCCGGGAGTGACAATAACCAGACGGTTCGATGGGGGCTTCTGTGATTTCTTCAATTTCTGACCCTCCTGGAAACAATGAGGCGTAGATCTAGCCACATTTTTCTTCTTCCTTCTATACATATGCGGATATATGGCTAAAGCATGGGCATCTGTCCTGATTTTCCAAGAAAGTATCAGCATTTGTACAAACAAGCAGGACTCCTTTTCCATAAACTAAGAGTGATTCGGTTTTCGGTGAACATTCAATCCCCAGTAGGAGAAGGAGTGAAGTCAATGAGTAATCCCTATGTGGGTATTTTAGTTAACGATTCCTTGTTTGCAGGTATTCCTCTAGGGAACACACAATACGAAGCTATTCGTTTTTACGAGGATGCTGGCAAACTCTATGGCTTAACGCCTTGTTATTTCCGAATTCAAGATGTTCATTTGAAAACAATGAAAGTACATGCCTATGTTCAGGATGGTCAGCATTTCAAAAGAAAATGGTCAGATCTGCCCAAAGTCATTCATAATCGGGCCATTTATTTGGACGCTGCTTCTGCGAGAATTTTGGGAGCATGGACTCAGCGAGGCGTTACGTTGTTTAATCATTGGAACCGCTATAGCAAAATGCGTATCCATGATCTATTAATGAAAAATGAGAGCCTACGACCCCATCTCCCCTGTACATTTCCCGCTACAATTGAAAATGTTAAGGCCATGATGGCTTCCTATGACTCGCTCATTATCAAACCAACCAATTCTAGCATCGGACGCGGTGTAATGAAATTAGAGCGCCAGGGAAATTTATGGAAGCTTATCTATCCATTAAATATGAAGCTAACCAATCGAACTTGGCGAACCCTCAAATTCCGTCAACAATTGCCTATCCTTCTCCGCCGGAGGATTCAAAGGAGCAGCTATATGGTTCAACAATGTCTGCCCCTTGCCACTGTCGAGGGACGACCCTTTGATCTCCGCGTTTCCGTTCAGCGTGGAGCAGATGCCGCCTGGGGCGTTACCGGCATTGTAGCCAAGGTTGCCTCCGGCAAGCACTTCCTCACGAATGTCGCACAAGGCGGGACAGTGAAATCCTTATCCGATATTTTGAATGATCACTATTCGCATCTTGATCCAGTGACAGTATGCCTCCAGATGACGAATTTCGCTATCTTGGTCGCCCAGCATCTCAGCACAGAATTGCCGAACTTAGCTGATTTAGGACTCGATATTGCCATGACCAATGATGGGTTTCCATTATTTATCGAATGCAATAGCAAGGATCAACGTTACAGCTTCCGTGAAGCAGACATGGAAGATTGTTGGAAGGCTACCTACTTCAATCCCATGGCCTATGCCAAATTCATCCTAGGTGGCGGTACGCCTCCTTGCTGAAGCCAAAACCTCCATGCGAGAGGCAAAACCCTTGCTAGAGTCACAACTTCCATAACAAAAACACCGTACCTCCGAGATTCTTCTCGGTGATACGGTGTTTTTTGGGATGGTTACGCCCCCTGATTATGAATAACTGGAGCCAAAAACTGGAGAAATCCTGAAATTTAGATGTAGTTTAGTTTTCCCAGTTAATTCAAAGTGCCGATGGCATGGCAGTATGAGAATCGCCAATCACTCGCTGCCAAATTTCTATTTAGCACGAAGCGGAGCGAGCACGCGCTGCACTTCTGCGTTCAGTAGCTTCGGATCCGGAGCAGTCACAGGATGATCCTGAAGCTTATACTTTTGCTTCAGTTTATAGACTTGCGCCACACTCTGGTCAATCGTGTCCATTGGAATCCGACCCGCTTGAACAGCGTCACGCAAAGCTTGGATGACGGCTATCGCTTTCTGCGGATCGTGACCGACCATCACGACATTGGTACCCGCTAGAACGGACTTCACAGCGGCTTCACCCATTTCATAATTTTCCGCAATGGCGCCCATCGTCATATCATCTGTCATAATGAGCCCATGGAAGCCAAGCTCCTTGCGTAGAAGATCCATCATAATGGTCTTCGACATCGAAGCGGGATACTTCGCATCTATTTTGGGCAGCAGAATATGTGCGATCATAATGGCATCCGCCTGATGCTTGATCGCATCAGCAAAGGGAATCAGCTCGAGCTTTCGCAAGCGAGCGAGGTCATTTTGAACAACAGGCAGGCCAATATGTGAATCTATAGCGGTATCGCCATGTCCCGGAAAATGTTTCACAACCGGAACGACCTTCATCTCTTGCAAGCCATTCATCATAGGTATACCGAAGCTGCTAACGAGAGTTGCAGTCGCACCAAAAGAGCGATCGCCTATAACCGGATTTTTGGGATTGCTATTAATGTCCAGATCAGGAGCAAAATCCATATTAAGCCCATAGGCATTCAACTCTTTCCCCAGTAGTTGACCGATATTGCGGGCCATTTGGATTTTCCCTGACTTTCCTATCGTCTGATTTGTCGGTGTTTTCGAAATTTCATCAGGCAGACGCGTTACCCTGCCGCCTTCTTCATCGACACCAAGCCAAAGCGGAAGCTTGTTTTCCGCATTCGTCTTTTTCAAATCATTGATTAAGCCAACCAACTGTTTCGTATCCTTCACATTCGGCTTGTACAGAATAATGCCACCCACATGATAGGCAGCAATCAGATTCCGTGCTTCTTCGTTCATCGTGTAGTCATCGATACCTGCGATAATCATCTGACCTAGCTTCTCATCCAAGGTCATTGGAGGAATACCTATGGATGCCACTGGGGATGTAGCAGGAGAAGCAGCGGTCGTCGGGATTGGGGTAGAAGTTGGTATCGATGACGGTGAAACACTTGCGGACGGCGAGCTTGGTACAGGTGTTCCACTTGGCTGAACTTCATTGTGTGACATACACCCCGTCATAAGCACCAAAAGGCCGCCCACGCTTCCAATTCTATGTAATGTATGGGAGAACACTCGTTTCAATTCGTCACCTTCCTTTACTTCAACAATCAAGTATATTGAGTAGACGCTCCCAACACAGAAATCGTTGAATTCCCGTTTCAATCACTTCGAAGTCCTTTCAGCAAACAATGCATTAAGACATAAATGCCAAAAGCACCTAGATAAGCCCCAGTGAACAGAAACAGCTTGTTTGTAAAAACAACATGAATATTCGTCATGAATACTGTATCATCCCGAAGGATTTGGTACACACTCAGGGCACTAATTGCACCAAACACATACGCACATAGAACGGCCGCGCCTGCGAATGCATGTTTGAAAGATTCAATTAACCATGCACTACACAGCATGACTATCGGAATCAAAATAACAAATATAACGATTATTATCGACATCTTCGCTTTCACCTCATCAACAGCATTGACGAATTTGTTGTCGAAAATACAGATAAAGCCATTGCAGTTCCCAAGGAAATGAGCAATAGGCAATTGATTCTTTTACCTTTCTGTGGCAAGATTAGCGAAGAACCGCTAATAGGAGACTTTGTGCGTATGCCAGAGTCCCTCCTAACCAACGAATGAACAGGAGTTTATGATCTATGTCTAAACCTTTTTTCCGACTACTGACCGAGTTATCTTCACGCAAATGGGTTTCTCAAGTGACAGGTACCGTTGCCCGTTCCAAAATAAGCCGGCTATTTATCCCTCGTTTTGCCCAAACCTATGGCATTCGAATTGAAGACGCTGAGAAGCATATCAAGGATTATAAGTCCCTGAATGATTTCTTCACTCGCAGATTGAAACCAGGCTTGCGCCCGATCCACGAAGACACAACACGAGTTGTTAGTCCCGTAGATGCCATGATTACAGGTATTGGCGATATCAAAGAGGGCCAGATCGTCAATGTCAAAGGTCAAGATTATACGATTGACGAGCTGCTTAACCGCTCACCGCGTACGGTGAACTACAATAATGGCTTTTATTTCGTCTTGTATCTGAGCCCAACAGACTATCACCGTATTCACTCGCCAATTTCAGGAGATATCCTGGAGAAAGAGCATGTAATCGGAAGAGTCTATCCTGTTAATGAGTTCGGCCTTCGTCATATGAAACGCGTGCTAAGCCGTAACGAGCGACTGATTACATTCATTCAACATGCAACCGGAGAAGTAGCCGTCGTCAAAGTCGGCGCACTGAATGTGAGCTCCATTCAATATGTGACACCACTTCCGAACACGCTCGAGCGCGGTCAAGAGCTCGCTTATTTCGAGTTCGGCTCCACAGTCGTTCTACTTTTTGAAGATGGGATGTTCGAACCACGTCCTGATCTAAAGCTAGGCTCTAAAGTTAAAATGGGCGAAGACCTCGGACGTTTCTTGGACACCTAGTCAAGAAACAGAACCTGAGAGGAGAAAACCATGGCATCCATTTCAACACCATCTCCTAATCATAGCTCGAAGAGCTTGCAAGGAACGGGAGATATCAAACCTACTGTTTATCGGATTTTAATCGCGATCGGGCTTGTTCATTTGCTCAACGATTCCATTCAATCCGTCATTCCTGCCATTTTCCCCATTTTGAAAGATGAAATGGGGCTCAGCTACGCGCAAGTCGGCTGGGTGCAATTTGCCATTAACTTTACAGCATCAATTATGCAGCCTGTTGTTGGTCTCTACACGGACCGTAAGCCATCGCCTTACATGCTTCCGATAGGGATGACATCGACATTGATCGGTATGCTGCTGCTAGCTTTCGCTCATTCCTATTGGGTCGTTCTCTTGTCTGTCTGTTTTGTCGGTCTAGGCTCGGCTGCCTTCCATCCAGAAGGATCACGCGTTTCGCATATGGCCGCTGGAAGCCGTAAAGGTCTCGCCCAATCGATCTTCCAAGTAGGCGGCAATGCTGGACAATCATTGGCTCCAATTATGACCAAATGGATCTTCATTCCGTTAGGATTGTTCGGGTCGATCTGGTTTACCGGCGTCGCGGCTGTCGCGATCGCTGTACAATTGTACATAGCACGTTGGTACAAGGTTGTCCTTCAAGACGCCCCAGTGAAAGCCAAATCCGTCGTGAAGCGTGTCGTTAGCCCGCAGCGGCGCAAGCAAGTCATGTTCGCTATCAGTGTATTGATTTTCCTTGTGTTTGTTCGCTCTTGGTACGGTGCGGCAATGAGCGGCTATTTCGCCTTCTTTCTTCAAGATACGTACCACATCTCCATTGATCGCGCGCAGAATTTCATTTTCTTATTCCTAGCCGCTGGAGCTGTTGGTACTTTCTTTGGCGGGCCGATTGCGGATCGCTTCGGTAAGCGCAATGTCATTTTCTTTTCCATGCTAGGAGCTGCACCTTTCGCCTTACTTCTGCCGCATGTGTCCGTCGCTTGGGCATATGTGTTGCTCGTTATTATCGGTGTTATTCTGTTATCCAGCTTCTCCGTTACCGTCGTTTATGCACAAATGCTTTTCCCAGGCAAAGTTGGAACCGTATCCGGTCTTATTACAGGATTAGCCTTTGGCCTTGGCGGTATCGGAAGCGTCGTGTTAGGAAATCTGTGTGATGCCATCGGAACGGCCCGTGTCATGGAGCTATGTGCATTCTTGCCGCTGCTCGGGGTACTAACTTTCTTGCTTCCTTCGGATCGCAAATTGAAGGAATGGACGGAAGAACAGGCGTAACAACAAAAAAAGCAGTTCGGCACGCTGGATCCCAGCGTAGTACCGAACTGCTTTTTTCAATTAATCGTGATGTGCTTCTTTTGCCTCACTTTGTCTGCGACGACGAGCGACGCCTGATTCATAGGCTGCTTCCATGACGGCTTCTCTAACTTTTTCCACAACCGCATGATTGAATACACTTGGAATGATGTAATATTCGTTCAGCTCATCCTCATTCACAACCGCTGCAATTGCTTTGGCTGCTGCAAGCTTCATCTCTTGCGTGATCTTGGAAGCCCGGCAGTCCAACACGCCGCGGAAAATACCCGGGAAACAAAGTACGTTATTAATTTGATTCGGATAATCCGAGCGCCCAGTAGCCATAACGCGTACATATGGCTCCGCTTCCTCTGGTGTGATTTCCGGCGTTGGATTCGCCATTGCGAACACAATCGGGTCTGCTGCCATACGCTTCACATCATCTTGCTTAAGCACACCTGGTCCTGAAAGTCCGATGAAAATATCCGCACCAGAGATGACATCCGATAATGTACCCCGTTCTAGCCCTGGATTTGTATTTGCAGCGTACCACTCCCAAGCCTTATTCGTGAATTCATCTCCGCGAACGATAGCTCCTTGACGATCCACACCAATGACATTGGTAACACCAGCTGAGATCAGCATTTTGGTACACGCAATACCTGCTGCCCCAATACCTGTGATAACAACCTTACACGATTCCAACTGCTTACCTACCAACTTAACTGCATTCAGCAGTCCAGCAAGAATGACAACGGCAGTTCCGTGCTGATCATCATGGAAAACAGGAATATCAAGCTCCTCAATAAGGCGCTCTTCGATTTCAAAACAACGCGGCGAGGAAATATCCTCCAAATTAATACCGCCAAATCCGGGTGCAATCGCCTTCACCGTACGAATAATCTCTTCCGTATCCTGCGTGTTCAAGCAAATAGGAAAGGCATCTACGCCTGCCATTTGTTTAAAGAGCATCGCTTTCCCTTCCATAACGGGCATTGCCGCTTCTGGTCCAATATTACCAAGTCCAAGAACGGCCGTGCCATCTGAAACGACAGCAACGGTATTCCTTTTTATCGTCAATGAATGTGCCTTGCTCGGGTCTTCATGAATTGCCATACAAACCCTAGCTACACCAGGCGTATATACGCGGGACAAATCATCCCGATTTTTAATAGGTACTTTGGGAGTGACTTCAATTTTACCACCCAAATGAAGCAGGAAGGTCTGATCTGACACGTTAATGATACGGACACCAGGAATACCTTTAAGTGCCTTCGTAATTGTTTCTGTATGCTCGGGATCACTTACTTTGACCGTTATATCGCGTGTTGTCGTTGTTTTGCTGGCACGTGTGACGTCAATCGCCACAATATCGCCGCCTGCGTCACCAATCGCGGTAGCAATTTTTCCGAAGGTTACGAGTTCTTTATGTATTTCCAGACGTACGATCACACTGGTGCCTCCGCCATTTAATCCAGCCATACAAGGATCACTCCTACGATTATTAGTTTAATTGACCACATGTTAGATAATAACATACATACAATAGCAATCAAAGTTATCAGCCAAAAGACTTCTTTTGCGCACTGATAGAGACTTTTTATGGCAAGTGAAAAAAGTTA
This sequence comes from Paenibacillus sp. P4_A9, assembly GCF_056402415.1. Classification (NCBI taxonomy): domain Bacteria; kingdom Bacillati; phylum Bacillota; class Bacilli; order Caryophanales; family Paenibacillaceae; genus Paenibacillus; species Paenibacillus sp. P4_A9. The sequence goes on along the minus strand of NZ_JBFUHL010000018.1, from coordinate 15,204 downwards.
GGAAAGGCCTTCATAAATCGAACGGAGTAGGCTGACGCCTCGTCTGATCTCTGCCTCCGTCAAATGGGCAAATCCGAAGCAGGCGCCTGCTCTGCCGTCTGGGAGCGCATAGTTGCCGGCGTCTGTCCAGGTAACGCCGGAAGCTCTGCATGCGGCTGCGTAATCGGTGTAGGTGCCCAGGTCTCCGCGCCACCAACCGAACAGATGCAGCCCGCTGTCGCTGTCCACCCACTCGAAGAGGGTGGACAGCTGCTCCTGCAGCAGCGCCTGCAGGAGCAAGAACTTGCTCGCGTACACCCGCCGCATGCGGCGCAGGTGTCGCTCGTAGCCGCCGCTCGCCATGAAGGCGGCGAGCGAGCGCTGTTCGAGCAGCCCCGTTGGGTGCGGCTCGTATAGCCGCTTCGCGGCTACAAAAGCGTCGTGCAGCGCCTCTGGCAGCACGACATAGCCGATGCGCAGGTCCTGCAGCATCGTTTTGGAAAAGGTGCCGATGTATACCACTCGGCCCTCTTGGTCCAGCACCTTGAGCGGCTCTATCGGCCGCCCGCGGTGCCTGAACTCGCTGTCATAATCGTCTTCTACGATGACAGCGCCTTGCTCCGCCGCCCAGCGCAGCAGCTGCTGGCGGCGCTCCAGGCCCAGCACCGCCCCCGTAGGGAATTGGCGGCTGGGCGTCACGAACAGCAGCCGCGCGTTCCACGGCTGCGGGATGAGCCCTTGCCCGTCCACCGCCGCGTGGACGGGCACGCCCCCAGCAGCCAGCACAGCGCGGCTGGCGCCTTGATACCCGGGGCGCTCCAGCATCACGGGATCGCTTGGGTTTACAAGCAGTTGGGTCAGCAGGGCGATCGCCTGCATCGACCCATTGACGATCACGATGCGCTCCGGAGGCGCATCGATGCCTCGCATCCGCCTCAGATGCACCGCAATCGCTTCGCGAAGTGCGTAGTGCCCCTCGGCGATGTGAGCGTCCTCTTGCGGCGACTCCGTCATCCGCCGCACCTGCTCGTACATCCCGCGGTTCCACTGCTCTCGCGGGAACTGATCCATCTGCGGTCGCGCCACAACAAACGCAATCTCCACTCCAGCAGCTTTACCTACATGTTCCCGCTCTTCCCACTCCTTAGCTCCAGCAACACTTACACGTTCCCGCTCTTTCCCCCGCTCCTTAGCTCCAGCAATTCCACCTTCGCCTTCACGCTCTCTTCCCTGTTCCCTGGCCCCAGCACTCCCGTGCTCGCCGTCCCGCTTTTCTCCTTTACTCGAACGCCCTCGCTCCCCCTCACTCACCCGCATGCCCCAAGCTGACAATTCAATATTCTTTCCCGTATGCGACTTAGACATTAGCAGACCATCCGCATAAACAACGAAAGTGCCCCTGCCGACATCCGCTTGCAAATATCCCTCTGCGATCAGCATATCGTACACCTGATTAACCGTCCCTCTGGAAATGCCAAGCATATCGGCTAATTCCCGACTTGAGGGTAGCCTGGTATTGAACTTTAGCTTATTCCCCACCATTTCATCGCGAAGCGCATGATACAAAGCAGCATATTTACTAGGGTGTTGTGTAAGGTACACTTGATACGGCAAATAAAAAGCCATAATCCCCCTTCTTTCTCTTTTATAATGGTATATAAAAATTGATCGAAATTGGTTCTTTTTATGAATCCAATTTTACAGTATGCTATCTAAAATCACATTAAAAACTTTCACATGTAAGGAGAAGACGTACAAATGAATCTACTGCCGCCAACCTTAGAAGGAACACGCATCACCCTGCTTCCCCTGCACGAATCACATATTTCTGGCCTGACCGAGGCTGCGAACGACCCTAACATTTGGTCTAACATCATGACACCCTTGCTTAGCTCTGGTGAGGTCCATAAATTTGTATACCAAGCGCTCAATGAGCAGGAAGCAGGACAAGGCATCCCCTTCAGCATTTATGATAAGCTTACCGATACGATTGTCGGCAGTACGCGACTTTTCGATATCTCTGTTCCTCATCGGAATTTGGAGATTGGGCACACCTGGTACAATCCTAGCGTTTGGCGCACCCGCGTAAATACAGAATGTAAGTATATGTTGCTCCGATACTGCTTTGAGTCCCTGAACCTGCTCCGTGTTCAAATCAAAACCGACCTTCGCAATGAACGCTCACAAGCCGCTATTGCCCGTTTAGGAGCGCAAAAAGAGGGCATTCTGCGTCAACATCGCGTGCTTTATGATGGCTATGTTCGAGATACGGTCATGTACAGTATCCTTGATAAGGAATGGCCGCAGGTGAAACAACGACTGGAAGGTTTTTTGATCAATTAAATGTTCATCCATGACACTTGCTTCATTATGTACCCGTTATATAGAAAATTTATTTAGCGCAGTGACGTATAGGTGCGAAAGTGATATAATAACTGGGAAAAAATGAAACGCTCATTGGAAGGAATGACCCACTCTTATGAATCCTTTGGCAAGTCAGTTAAACGAGACCCTGCAACGTGAAAATTCTCACGTACATGACATGCTTTCCGCATTAGGTAAATCGATTTACTTCCCGAAAGAAGGCATTCTCAGCCAATCGGCTGAAGCGAAGGCCAAAGCCAAGAAATTCAATGCTACTATCGGTATTGCAATCGAAAATGGTCAACCAATGCATCTGAAGGTCATTCAAGATACACTCTCCACCTACAATCCTAAAGATATATATGAATATGCTCCACCTGCTGGTAAGCCTGAGCTTCGTACGGCTTGGCGCAAAAAAATGCTCGAAGAAAACCCGGGCATTGGCAGCAAACTCATCGGCAACCCGATTGTAACGAATGCTCTGACACATGGTCTGAGTATCGCTGCCGATCTTTTTGCAGATGTAGGTGACGCTGTTATTATTCCTGATAAAAACTGGGAAAATTATGAGCTCACGTTCGAGATTCGCCGCGGCGCTCAAATCGTGAATTACCCGCTTTATAACGAACAAGAACGATTTAATTCCGCAGGATTGCGTGAAGCGCTTCTTGCTCAAAAGTCCAAAGGCAAAGCGATCGTCGTTCTGAACTTCCCGAACAATCCAACGGGCTATACGCCTGATGTCGAAGACGGCAATGCCATTACAGCCGCGATCCAAGAAGCTGCAGAGGCAGGAATTAACGTCGTTGTCCTGACCGACGATGCGTACTTCGGTCTTTTCTTTGAAAATTCATTGCATGAATCCTTGTTCGGTCAATTGGCTGACCTTCACCCTCGTGTGCTTGCTGTCAAAATCGACGGAGCAACCAAAGAGGAGTACGTTTGGGGCTTCCGTGTAGGCTTCATTACGTATGCTGGTCAAAGCGACGCACTTCTTAGTGCACTTGAACAAAAAACAATGGGGATCATCCGTGCGACAATTTCCAGCGGACCTCATCCATCCCAAACCTTCGTGCTTCATGCACTGAACTCACCCGAATTCAATGTACAGAAGCAAGAGAAATACGAAATTATGAAAGGCCGCGCGAATCGTACGAAGTCTATTTTGGACAGCGGAAAGTTCGATGATGCATGGGGCTACTACCCTTTCAACTCCGGCTATTTCATGTGCTTGAAGCTCAAAACCGTCGATGCTGAAACATTACGCGTACATTTGTTGAATCAACATGGTGTAGGTACAATCGCGCTAGGTGCGACTGATCTTCGTGTGGCATTCTCTTGCATCGAAGAAGGCAACTTGGAAGAGTTATTCAACATCATTTATCAAAGTGTTAAAGAAATAGAGACGGTTGCCGCAAGCAAATAGTAAGGCAACGTAAAAAGAGGGCGTCCCAAAGCCATGTATGTGGCGGGAACCCTCTTTTTACATTTCTCATGAGAAAAACTTCTATCGAAGTACTTCGAGGAGGAGCGACCGCGATTTAATACAGCTGTGAAGCATGTAAAATGCGAAAGTGCATCCTTTTTTTCGAAGTTACTTCTCCATCTGATATGCTTGCAAAAGTGCAACTAGTTCCGGCGGCACTTTTCACTCAAATTGGAAGTGTAAGCGTCAAACAGCCCCCATCTTATCACCAAGTTGAGGGCTGTTTGACACTTACTCGGAAGTTACATACGACAAATTAATACTTAGATCATTCCCTGACCTCAGCGAGTAACAGTAAACACTGATGAAGTAAACCGCTCACCTATTTAAATCGAACATTGCGGTGGCGGAGCTAGCACAAAGGTTGAGCTGCTTCGTGAATAGCGACCGCTACCCAACTTCACCTCAGCTTCGTCATATTCCTCGACAAGACCCCCGCCAATCATTTTCCCATCCAACAACACCATTATGTAAGTTCCAAACAACATTGCATTAGTAAAATCGACATCTGTATGTATGATAGTCATGTGCCCCCTGAAATGTAGTATATATACTACTTATACTACTTCTCTATTAAATTCACAATACCTTTTAGTTTAGTTACAGGTCATACTTACTCGTATAAACAGAAAAAACAAGGCAAGGAAAGATCCCTGCCCTTTCGTTCTAGCTGATCGCAACTAAATTACGCTCTAAACTTTTCACTTTGGGTCATCACAGGTGCCGTCTGCAGCCACTTAACCGCTGGCAAAATGAGAATCGCGACAGCGGCTAACACGCCTATCGCAACAATTCGGTTGTTTAACAAGAGTTGAACAACCAAGGAAAGTACAATGCCCCCTAAGTTGCCAAACAGCAGCAGCAGGCCTGTGACGGCGCCGACGGATTGCGGATCGGATTTGGCCTCAGCCAGCGAGAGCATCACGGGCAAATCGGCGAGGAGAAGAAAACCGCACACGGCCAGCAAGCTGATGAACATCCACTGCGGCATTCCAACCGCAAGCCCGAGCAGAAGTAACACGCTCGCCACAAGTGAACAAAGAACGACCACTCGCGCGCGCTGCCCGCGTAGCGCCCAACGTGGCACAACCGCAGCGCCGACAATACCTGCCGCTGTCATAACGCCGATGCCAATGCCGACTTGCTGGGCACTGTAGCCGATCGCGCTGGCTAGCACTTCCAACCATGTCGCCAGCGTAATGAAAATGCCGAAGCCTGCGAACAATAGCAGGCTGAACAGTCTTACCCAACGCTGCGACCATAGGGTTGCAATCGCGATGAACCCGAACGCGCTGCTCGTTGCCGCCGCCGCATCGACCTCAAAGACCGGCGCTCGTCTTAGCGCCACAAGCATCGCCACGGCGGCAATTACGCTAATGGCTCCTTGCGACCACAGGACAGCCGACATTCCCTGCCACGCCAATAGAAAAGGTACGGAAACGGTGGAGACAAGGATACCGACGAACAAACTGGCCGTACCTGCCGCAATCGCATTGGCTCGTTGCTCTGGACGTACATAGAGCACGGCTAATTTATTCACCGCATTGAGCACAAGCGGCTGACCTATGGAGATTACAATCTGTCCGATGAGCGCATATTCGTAGCCTGGTAGTATGCGAATAAGCGCTCCAACCGCAGTCAATGCAGCACCAACGAGCAGCGATCCGCGAAACCAACGGTCAGCAGACAAGCCAAATGGAATGGAAAGCAGTACGTAAACTAGCGGGAATACGAGTGATAACCAGCCTACGGCATCGACAGAAACATTCCACTCACTAGAAGCCGCCGTCGTAATAGGCGTAAATGTTACCCATAGCAGCTGAGTCACCGCCGCCAATATGGCGTAAGCAGTGACGACCGACCAGCGAGATCGAGGCGCATTTGGCTCCATCATCAATACTCCTCCCCTTTTTCTTTTCCTTGAATAACATGAGACTTACCTCTTCCTAGTGAGCCGTAATTAAGGCTTAGTCAGCATGCGAATGATTTTCAAGCCGATTTTGCTAGACGGATATCGGAAAGGGATATCGAACCTCGTCGTCTGCTTTAATATACTTTTCATATGTGAAAATATTTGAAAGCTCATCTCGCCATGATAGCTGCCCATTCCACTCTCGCCGACTCCACCGACAGGCAAATGCGTTGAACCAAAATGCATCAGCGTATCATTGACACAACCGCCGCCGAATGAAATTCGCTCGAGCATGGCATTCTGCACCTTTTTATCCTCCGAAAATACATACAGTGCCAACGGTTTCGGTCGCGCATTGATCATAGCTACCACTTCATCCAGACTGTCATAGGTCAGGACAGGAAGAATAGGGCCAAAAATCTCCTCCTGCATGACCGGCATATCCCATGTAATCTGTTCAAGTACCGTCGGTTCGATTTGCAGCGTCTGATCGTCAGCCAACCCACCGATAGCGACCTTACCGTCACTCAAAAAATGATGCAACCGCTCGTAATGACGGCGAGAAATGATTTTGCCGTAATCGGGGTCTTGCAGCGGCTTGTCGCCATAAAAGGAAGCAATCGCTTCTTGAAGATAGGACAGCAGCTTTTCTTCCACGCTCCGATGAACAAGCAAATAGTCTGGAGCAACGCAGGTCTGTCCAGCATTAGAGAACTTCCCGAAAGCGATCCGCTGCGCCGCCAGCTTTAAATGCGCGTCATGATGTACGATGCAGGGGCTCTTTCCGCCGAGCTCTAGCGTGACTCGCGTGAGCCGCTTCGATGCTGCCTCCATCACAATTTTCCCGACGGCTACACTGCCCGTAAAAAAAATTTTGTCAAACGGCTGCTCCAGCAACGTACGACTTTCCTCCACGCCACCTTCCACAACAGCTATATACTGCGGCTCGAACGTTGCACGTAATATCTCGGTCATCACTGCAGATACCGCTGGCGCTAACTCAGAAGGCTTCAACACAACCGTATTCCCAGCCGCAATCGCTCCTACTAACGGATCAAATGCCAGCATAAACGGGTAATTCCAAGGTGCAATGATAAGTGCCGCACCCAGCGGTTCAGGAATGATGTAGCTGCGGCTCCCCGAATGCGTCATCGGCGATTTCACTTTCTTCGGCTTCATCCAACGCTTCAGATGCTTCATGACATGCGCTATTTCTTGATAGACGATGCCTATTTCAAACGCGTACGCTTCCTTCTCACCCTTATTCAAGTCGGTGCGAAGCGCCTGGATAATCTCTGATTCCCGTTCAACAATCGCTTGCTTCAGCTTTTTGAGCTGTGATAGACGGAAATCGAGTCCTCGCGTAGCACCTGTGTGATAGTACCTTTTTTGCTGATCCATTAATTGGCTTATCGCCATACGGCTCTCATCCTCTCGGATATTTATATCCAGAACTGTGCAATCATCACTTATTGCAAACGCTTACAAATTACTGTGTTGAACAATTACATATCATATTATTTTACCACCCCAATCCCCACAGTGACAATATCACGATACATGTTGAAAAAAGCCCTGATTGCTCAGGACTTCTCTGATTATAACTGAAAAAATTATGCACTCTTTTGCTTTCTTACACTTCTTTTAGTTCTTCTTATTTGCTTTGTTACACTTCTTTTAGGTCTTCTTACTCGTTTGGTTACACTTCTTTTAGTTCTTCTTATTCGATTTGTTACACTTCTTTTAGTTGTTTTCTTTTTCTTTAAGATGTACCTTTTTCTTCTTAGCAGTTTTAATTTTTTTCTTCTTAGCAGTTTTAATTTTTTTCCTCTTCGCAGTTTTAATTTTCTTCTTCTTAGCAGTTTTAACTTTACTCGTCTTTTCATAAATTCATTAATTTTCTGTTCATACAACGTGATATATTGGTCCACCATTGTAGAAGTCGTGAATTTGTTAAGCACATATTCTCTTAGGACATGGGATGGCGGGAATGACTCATTTAAAGCTTTGTGCGCAAGTTCATCTATGCTATTGCAAACTAACTGAGGAAAGCCTCCGAGTACCTCTAAAGCGGCACCATTGTTCAAGGCTAATACCGGGGTGCCTGAAATCATAGCCTCAATCAAAACAATTCCAAAAGGCTCCTTCCAAATAGACGGAAAGAGGACACATCGAGCTCTCTTAAGGAGCTCCTGCTTTTGTTTGCCTGCAACAGCACCTATATAGTGGATGTTTTCATTATTATCAATACGGGGACGTAAAATGTTTTGGAAATATGCTTCATCTTTAATGGGCCCGGCTATAATGAGCTTTTGGTGGTTGCGTTCAGCGACTTCAATTGCATGAATGACGCCCTTGTCGGGGAGTATCCTCCCGATAAACAATAAATAGTCATCTTTTTCTTCACTATACTCGTATTCATCCGGGTTAATTCCGTTGTGAACGACTTGACCGTTGGCGCTGACATTTTCCCGAGCAGCGTGACTGACATAAACGGAATCATGGAATGCTTTATTGGTAGGTAAATGATGAGTGGGTAACACGGGAGTTCCCATTTTTCTTAATCTGACAATAGATGTAAAAGTGTGATCATGAATCAAATCTACTTTCGAAGGTCTTGTTTTACGGATAAATGCGGGTAAGTGTCGATCTTCGAAATATTTGGGGTAGGGTACTAACTTTGCTGAAACTCTACTTCCCTTAGGAGCATATAAAACAACCCTATGTCCACGTTTTACCAATTCCTGCGTAATTTCGTAAACAATCTTCTCCGTTCCTGCTGTGTCAACAGCTGATACAGGGGTACAGATTGGTGAAATGACTTGTATGATTCTCAAGGATCGTTTTTTGGGAGTTGCCTGTTTTTGTGTTGCATGTTTTTGCGTGCTAGTGTTAAATAAACCAAATAAGTCACGAATTTCTTTCGTTTCAACTGCTTTGCGATTGTACTCTCCGCCGCTTAATAGTTCTCGATGCATCCTTGCATATGCCCAGAAATGATCAGCATACTCCGGTTTAAATCCAATATAATAATCAATACATTTGGTTACAAAAAAGAGAATTTCCTCTTTAAACCTATAATCCGAGTGTGCATGTTCGATTAAACGGTCCCAGGCTCGTAAAATATCTAACACTTTGGGTCCGCTGCTATTTGCGATAGAACCTGCTCTGGCCCTTTTATAATAATATAAGGGAATATTCAAATAAGCTGGTGCATTCGCTAGACTGATCAAAATTGGAGTTGATGCAACATCCTCATACCAAATATTCAAATACTGAATTTTTTGTAGTAATTCCTTTTTGTAGAGCTTATTCCAAGGGACCACTTGAGCGTAAAGAATAGCCTGTTTTTGCGTAAAGATGTCTTGTGAATATCCCTTTTCTGGAATAGTCAGATCTTCCTCTTCATACCTGCTAAAATAATCACAAATCACCATGTCATGCCCATCTAAAGCTTTAGAATACAACATCTCAAACATATTGTTAGCGATCCAATCATCCGAATCAACGAAACCGATATAGTCACCTCTAGACTGAGCAATCCCTACATTCCGAGAGTTACCTACACCTTGGTTTTCAGCAAAATGTATACTTTTAATACGTTCAGGTTCTTGTTTCACGAACTCTTTAATAATTTCAGAGGAATGGTCTGCTGAGCCATCATTGATAATAACTAACTCCATGTCACGCCATATTGTTTGGTTAATTATAGATTGCAAACACTTACTGAGGAATTCCCCAGTATTGTAAACAGTTACGATAACTGAAATTTTGGGATGAGCTGGTCCTGCCTTTTTTAAAATGATCTCTGTCCAGTCAAAAATAGGTTCCCCCTCCGCTTCTGTTGATTTTCATACATTCATATTCCCTCTTAATGACTATGGCTTGTGTATGTGCTGACTTCTCCTATAAATAGGTTGCAACCACAGTATGTATATAAATAGAAAATGAACCCCTACATTTAATCGAAATAAGATACTTGTTGACCAAGTTCGTCAATATGTGGTCTTTTTTTCAAGTTCATACTCCATAAAGTTATCAATGATCACAGTGAGTGATACCTCTTTACCTCCATGATTGAGATTGAACTTGTGCAAGCACTTCTGGAGTCGAATCCTGTCCAAAAATTTTTCCATATAGACCATCTACGGGTGTAGTCACAGCTTTGATGTCACCCGTGCAGCGCGTGAGATACATTTTGATCCCGCGAGCCATACCCAAGTTCCCGATCAAGATTTAGTGGCTACACTCATGGAGAAGGACGCGGAAATACTGATCAGGGGCTTGTTTTGATTACCCGCGTATAAGGTTGTAATAGATAATCCCGATAAATAACTGAGTAAATATTTTTATTATCTAACGATCTCCTACAAAATCGACTATAATTCAGACAAAGGAGGTCGATTATGAATAGTTACTTTTGTGTTCAGTGTAATTTGGTCCATCTACTATCTTATTCAGCAAAGGAAGCAATTTTCAAATCTGGCTTCTACTATGTCAATTCAATATTGTATAATGTTGGTGTTTGTAATAAGCACATAAACATATACAGATAGAAGATCAACCGATATTTAACTCATTCCTGCTTCAGGAGTGAGCTTCTTTATTTTGGTTTTACCACAAAATGTTTGAAACTCGATCAAGGTCATTAGATAAGTTTCAATCGTTCTTGGTGATAAATTCTTGTACTTACGATCATCTTTGAACTCTTGGATTGCAAACTTTAACAACAAAAAAACCACTCCCCAATCAGAATTAATGTTCTGATAAGTAAGTGGTCTAAGTTATAGCAATCATGTGCAGTTATGCACACTATCTAAATTCAACCTTATAAAACCTGCAAAGCTTTACTGGGATGCGGTCGGGGGGATTTGAACCCCCACGCCTTGTGAGCGCCACCCCCTCAAGATGATGGAGTGGCTTTGCTCAGCTCTGTTATAGTGAGTAAAAACCTTGATCTAATGCGGATTTTCTACTCACGATTATGTTGCATTTGATTGTTCTTTGATACTTGTTAACCAAGTTCGTCAACAGTTCGTCTCATTTTTTTGTTATTTTATTTAGTGGATTATTCATACCAGCAACCTCGATTACCATTGTGGTTATCGGAGATAACTGAACTAAAATATTCTTAGACCGCGAGTTTCTCCTATGACCGTTATCAGCATCATGACGGTAGCCTGCATTATCGTCATTAACTTTAGTTATCGATAGAGGAAAATAGTGCGTAATATCAAGGTTTTTGCACAGTGTCAGCTAATTTCCAAACATTTTTATTTGGAGTTATTGTCAGATTCCACTCATGCTTTCTTCCATCAGGAAACACCTCTGCGAACGCACCGGAATATGCTTAAACATAGGCAGTTATCCCATATACGCTTATCTCCGTATGATTAGACGGAACCTGTATCTTTTACGAAGTACAGGATAGGCACAAAGGAGTGTTTCAAGTTGACCGAAAAAGCATCCCACTACTTTGCTCGCGGCAACACCGCGAAGGGCGTCCATTTCTTGTATCATTCCGCATTCCAAGGACTGGAAAAGATCTTCATCCTAACAGGTCCTCGAGGTACGGGCAAATCGACAGTCATTCGCAGCTTGGCAGATACTTTGTTGGAAAATGGTCAGGACGTGCAATGCTTCCACTCTCCCCTCCGTCCCGACGAGCTAGACGGCTTCATTGCAACAGAATTGAAGATCGGATTCGTCGATGAGCAAGCCTCAGAGGGCATCCCGCTGAACGGCTGGAATGAAAGCGTATTCATCGACTTCTCAGAGGCACTCGATAACTCGCGGATTTCTCCGGAGAATTATGAAACGATCGAAGAGCTTAGAAGGAATCTCGCAGCTGCTTATTCGATCGCATATGGAACGTTCGCGACAGCATTGGGGATTCATGACGAATGGGAAAAATACTATATCGAGAGTATGGATTTCGTGAGGGCCGACCAGGTTGCGCAGGAATTGATTCAGGAATTATTTGCTGGGGAGGGAGATGGTATTCCGACCACCGGGCGTCACTTGTTTTTCGGAGCTGCGACTCCGAAGGGCGCAATAGATTTCATTCCAAGCTTGACAGCTCAATTGGAACGGCGAATATTCATCAAAGGAAGACCAGGATCCGGAAAATCCACATTGCTGAAAAAGCTTGCCGCTTCCGCCGAAAAGAACGGAATCGAAGTTCAAGTATTTCATTGCGGCTTTGATCCGAACAGCCTTGATATGCTGATTTTCCCAACGCTCAGCACAGCCATCTTCGACAGCACCGCCCCACATGAATACTTCCCAGTGAGACGCGGCGATGAGGTACTGGATATGTATGTGCGCGCCATGGTCCCAGGCACCRATGAAGCCTATGCAGTCGAGCTGACCGCTATTAAAGAATGTTATTCGGCAAAAATGAAAGAGGCCATCTCCCATTTGGCATCAGCCGAAGCAATTGATACACAGATTAAGGCGTTTTATACGACGGCAACGGATTTTTCAATTATAGAGGGGTTGCGCTTGAAGTTGAAGGCGGAGTTGGGGAAACTGATTAGCTTGTAGATTTGAAAGCGTGGAACGGCACCGGGGGCGGCTAATTGATCGTATCGGCCGAGGTTCTATTCATGTTCCTGTGCTTTTCACTTCCGTTGTCGGGGGGATTCAGCCGGGAAAGCTTATGACTTATATTCATGCTGCAATCCAAACTGAACACCTATTCACTCCGTCATACGCATACGTCTTTGTTTGCTGCACATGGTGACGTTTAGAAACAATAATGGCTCGGTCACAAGGATGATGACACCACCAAGAGTGTTTATCTACACGTTACCAACCCAAAGATAAAAGAGGCCGCCCATAAGTTCAGTGAACTCATGAGAAGCCTCTAATTCTCATTACCAATATTACCCTCGCGACAATTGCCTCGAAGAACATGTTCATGCTTGGACTTATCAGGCTTCCGATTTCATCATTTCCCGGTTTCCTTTTTGCAGCAAAAAAACAAGTGTTCCAATACACCCGCAAATGGAAGCCGCAATTAACAAGCCGGAAATCGGCATGTAATTGGATAGACCTGTGCTTATTAAAGGAGCGATAGAGCCACGAATACCAAACAGCATTAAATGCAGGCCAAACACGACCGCCTCTCGTCCAGGTATGACCCGAAATATATAAGCAAGAATACCAATATCCCAGATAGCATCCCCAATCCCTTGAATGCAGCTACCAATAATAACAGCAGAGTAATTTCCAAAAAACCCGTAAAGTAAAGGTATAATCGTGTACGCCCCTAAACCATAGACAAGCGTTTGCTTGGCAGAAAATCGATCGATCACCCAACCAACAATGAAAAACGCCACTAATAAACAGACATAATAGGAAATACGTGCAACCCCTATTTCGATATTATTCAATTGCAGCTCTCTGACTTGGATGATCTGATATAGCGGACTCGCCAATATATTGCCAAAACCCGCTAGTGTCGTTGCTGCAAAAAACACCACCAGCTCACGGTGATCCTTAACTAGCTTTAGCTGTTCCTTAAAAGAAGATCTTTGTGCTCTAACCTTTGTTGGTAAAACAATCTCCTTAACCCGGGCAAAGCAAAGAATGGATAGTACGCCGGTTATAGCCGCTGCAATCAGCGGTCCACTTGGTCCCGACTTATCCGTCCATGAACCGACTAAATAAGCAAGAGGAATCATAATTGCTCCCATTGCAACTCGAACGTAGCCCATTAGTCTGCCACGCAATTCAGGCGGGTACATACGTGTAACTAGCGCAGGATAAGCCGGTGCCTGTACCCCATTTAATAAATAAAAGACGAGTGCAGTCACAACATATACGATGGGAGCACCGAAGAACGCTGGAAACAACAATAGAGCCCTTCCAATTAAATTCGGGATGATGATATAAGGCTTTGGACTCGATTGTTCAACCCTCCCCGCCCAAATCGGCGAGAACAGCAAACCAATCGCCGGAGCTGCTGCCAGAATCCCTACTTCCAGATTCGTAGCCCCTTGCCTAATCGCAAGTGCGATGTAAAACTGATTAAAGACCACACTAAAGAGACTAAGTAAACAGGCAGCACCCAAATCACTATACAAGTTATGTTTAGTTGCCGGGCTCATGTGTAAGCCTAATTTTTGAAATACTTTGTTTGCCAGCATGGATTTATTTCCCCTCACTTCTCTCATTATGTCCTCATTATTATCTTCATAATAGCAGGTTTTCTCGCTGGTTTCTCTTAAAAAAGAAAGACCGCTAAGGTATCTAACTCCCTCACGGTCACAAGACGAGCTCATCATTTTCAACCCTAGCCACTACACATTGTCACTTTTCTTGATGATCTAAGCAAGCCAGGAGCTCGAAGGGACGGACAAAGTGACATGCTCTCTAAAGGAACCATTGAATACATTTACCGCGTGATCAAGAGTCTCTTTAACCGTTCTATGGACTGGCAGATGCTTAAGAAACACCCCATCGAAGGTATTAAAAAGCCTAAAGTGATTCAAATGGAAATGCAGTACTACGATGAGAATGAAGCGCAGCTTGCAATCGAAGCACTATATAAAGAACCAACTATGTGGCAATTGTTTTACTATATCTATAAACAAAAGCATCTCATTAACTGTCAGTGGTCAAGCTCAAGTAAGGCTCTTAAAAGTAAAGCATCTAAACGAACAATCACGATGCCGGAATGGTTTATGAAGAAATGAAGGCTTTTCAACATAACTGGAAGGTTGATAAGTTGAAAGCTGGTGAACTTTGGGAAGGGCAAGAACATCAATATGTATTTCAAATTGGATTTGGTAAGCCCCTGCACCATTCATCACCGACTCATTGGTGGAAGAAGTTCATAGATCGCCATAACCATTAGAAAAGTTCAATCCTCATTTAGTTATTTCGTCAACAGTTCGTCAACAAGGGTGATTTATTAAGCTGTACTACTGCATTCTTTCCATCTGTTATAAAACAGAAAAAACCCTTATACATCAAGGGTTTCATGCTTGTAAAACTGGGATGCGGTCGGGGGGATTTGAACCCCCACGCCTTGTGAGCGCCACCCCCTCAAGATGGTGTGTCTGCCGTTCCACCACGACCGCTTAAGTATACTGGGAATCTTAGAAATAGAAAAAGGGCGGACGACGGGACTTGAACCCGCGAATGCTGGATCCACAAACCAGTGCGTTAACCCCTTCGCCACGACCGCCACAGTAGGGATTTATTCCCTGAAGACTAGATACGAAACTCACGTAAAGTTAGATTACTTAGATATCTGAGAGACTTTGACTTACGTCAAAGATCCCTATATATGGTTAAGCCCTCGACCGATTAGTATTCGTCAGCTGCATACGTTGCCGCACTTCCACCTCGAACCTATCAACCTCGTCGTCTACAAGGGGTCTTACATACTGGGAAATCTCATCTTGAGGGGGGCTTCGCGCTTAGATGCTTTCAGCGCTTATCCCCTCCGTAC
>NZ_JBFUHL010000017.1:0-96136 GCF_056402415.1 Paenibacillus sp. P4_A9 | reverse complement strand
GTATTACTCACATCATCAAACCCGGCAGTAACATTTGTAACGGCTCCAAAATATGATGCAATTACTGGTGAACTTGTTGTTAAATTTGCTGGTACTGGCTCAACTACGGTATATGCTTGGATTAACGGTGCAATTGTAGGCCAAGTTACTCTTGATGTTAAAGCTGCTGCTGCTCCTGTAAAAGTAACTGGACTTAAAGGACTACAGTCAATTGAAGCAGTTAACGGTGTTGTGACAGTTGATCTTGCTCACGTGAATGTAGTTGATACGTATGGTAGAGCAGTAACTACTTTGCCTACGGGATATACGTTGACACTTGCTAAGAAGGATTCAGCTAATACTACTGTAATAGTTGATGGCTCTGCTCTTACTGTAACTGGTGCAGCTGCAGGAACTTCAACACTTGTTATTGGTCTAGCAAATGGTGGTACTGCGGTTTCTAATTCAACATTTGAATATACGAATACTGTTGTTGCTGACACGGCGATTGCTTCATACAGTATCGCAGCTGTAGGTGAAACTATATACGGATATGCTGCTAACACAGACGCAGATCTTCATGCTAAAGCTGTAACATTAATTGGTAAAGATGCAAGTGGCAATGAACTTGCAATTGCACAAGGAAATTACATTTCCGCAATTACAAGTTCCGATACTACTATTGCTACTATCGTAAATGGTAAAATCGTAGGTCTGAAAGCTGGAAATACAACAGTCACTGCTTGGAAAGGTGGCACTAAGCTAGCAGAAGTAACAGTAAAAGTTAGCGACATTGCTCCTGTAGTAGCTACAGCTACATTTGGTAAAGTTACTTATGCTGTAGCAGCACCTACTGTTGCAGCTCCTACACCTACAGTAGACCTAGGTCAAGTTGCTACTGATTTCTTAACAGTTAAAGATCAGTATGGCGTAGCAATTGCTCCAGCTGCTGTATGGACATCTTCTGATACTACTAAAGCAACAGTAAATGCAAGTGGCGTAGTAAATGGTAAAGCTGCTGGAACTGTGACAATTTCCTATGTTACATCAAATGGTGTTGTTGCAACAACTCAAGTTATTGTAACTCCATAAATATTAGAGTGAGACCTAGCTTATGCTAGGTCTTCTTGTATGAGGAATTCAAATAACTTTTCTATGTAAAGATGTTATAAATAACATTGCATAAGAAGGATGTTGGGAATTATTTATTAATGAAACAAATGATATACTCGTGTATACTAATTTGTATAGAACAAATGTTACATGATAAATTTTTAGATTTATTTAAAGCTTTCGCAACTTTTTAGAATTTCCTGCGTTTAATACTTTGAAACAACCAATGAATGAAAATTATACATTGAATAATTCATCGAAAATACTTCTTTACGATCCAGAGTGATCAATGTATAATGTAAATTGGTCTAGGTTGCTATTTTTTATTGATAACAGTTTACTAGTTTCAAATGTAGCATCGAGCTACAAGCGAACCTTAGTTATATTATGCTCTAACTCTGGAGAGGGGGTGAACAATAAGATGAGTGAATCGAGCTGGAATAAAGAAAAAGCTAACATTAAAAATAAAACTCACGATATTCAAGGAGGAGAAAAAAAGGTTATGAAAAAAAGTTTAAAAGTACTAGCATCCGCTACACTAGCGTTCTCATTGTTTGCATCGGTGGCAATGGCTGACACTGCTACAACAACAGCTACACCTACAGCAACTACAACAGCAGCAGTTAAAACTGCGGCAGATTTCACGGATTTGGCATCTGCTACACCAGCACAAGTTGTTGCAATCAATGCTTTGCTTGCAAAAGGTTACATGGAAGGTAAAACAGATACAACTTTTGACATCACTGGAAACATGACTCGTGCAGAAGCTGCTAAGCTTGTTGCTAAAATCTTTGGTCTTACTGTTGGTACTGAAACAACTTCTACTTTCAAAGACGTTGACGGTACTGATGCTTCAATCGCTTGGTCAATTCCTTTCATCGAAGCAGCTAAAAAAGCTGGCATCATCGATGGTATGACTGACACTACTTTCGCTCCAAAAGATAACGTAACAATCGGTCAACTAGCTGCATTGCTTGTTAAAGGTTTTGGTAAAGGTGCAACTGTTCCTGTAACTACACCTTGGTACGATGGTTACCTAGCAGTTGTTAAAGCAGCAGGTATCGACTTGGGTACTGATGGCGCTAAGCTTGCTACTCGTGCTGATCTTGTTGTGGGTTCATTCGCTGCTGATCAAGCGGTTCAAGCTACTAAGAAACTTACGATCTCTTCGGTAAAGCAAGTTGGAGCTAAGAAAATCGCTGTAACTTTTGGAAGAGCAGTAACGGCTGATGAGCTAACAAAGTTGACTACAACAGTGAAAAATGGATTTGTTCCTTACAACACAACTGCAACTCTAAGTGCAGATAAATTGTCCGTAGTTCTTGAGTCCACTTTTGCATTCCCGACTGGTGAATACACAGTTGAGGTAGCTGGATATGATGCACAAAAAGTTACTGTTGCTGCTGAAGTAGCATCCAAAGTTGAAATTGGTGCTCTTGCATTGCAAAACACAACAGCACAGAATCTAGTAGTTAAAACAACTAACCAATTCGGTGAAGAAATTGCATCAGCTATCCCTGATACTAATATCTCAGTATTCGATGCAACTTATGCTGCAGCAAATCCTTTGACTGTATCTGGTGGCAAAGTAGATTTGACTAACACTAAAGTAGATGACAATCTTATTGTAACAGCAACTCACGTTGCAACTGGTTTGTCTGCAACTAAGTCGTTCAAAGTGGTTTCAATTAGTTCTGCAACTACAATGACATTTGGTCCTGCGACTCCACTTAAAGATAAAACTAAAATCACTATCAACGAAACAGGATTAGCTCTTACGTATTCTTTGAAAGATCAGTATGGAACTTCATTGAATCTGCCTACAACTGGTACTTCATTGCTTACGAATACTAAAACTTTTGGAGACATTACGTTTAGCACAAGTTCACCAACTGTTGTAAATCCAACTACTTTTGCAGTAGACGCTGATGGCAAATTAACTTTCACAGCAGGTACTGCTGCGGGTACGGCTATTATTACAGCTGTTAATGCAAAAACTGGTGCAGCTACAAGCTTTAGCATTAAAGTTGAGGATGTAGCTAAAGTTAAAACTTACCAATTAAATCACCCTGGTATCCTAGTAGCAGCTTCTGAAGATGTGAAAATTCCATTCATGGCTGTTGATTCATTCGGTACAGCAATTGCGAATAAAGATTTCGCAAATACAGCGACAAACAGTCAAGTCGTAATTACATCATCAAATCCTGCAGTAACATTTGTATCGGGCTATCCTAAATATGATGCAGTTACTGGTGAACTTGTTGTGAAATTCGCTGGTACTGGTACGACTACTGTTTATGCTTGGATTGGTGGCGCAATTGTCGGTCAAGTAACTCTTGATGTTAAAGCAGCTGCAGCTCCAGTAAAAGTAACAGGATTAAAAGGTCTTAAAGCTATTGAAGCAATCGGCGGTTCTGTAACTGTTGATATTGCTCACGTAAATGTAGTTGACACTTATGGCAGACCAGTAACAGCATTGCCAGCAGGCTACACTTTGACTCTTGCGAAAAAAGCAGCTGAGACGACTCCAACTGTAAACTTAAGTGGTCTAGTAATTACTGCTGCTTCTGCAGGTACTACAACACTAGTAATTGGTTTAGACAATAGTGGTGCAGTAGCAAATTCAACATTTGAGTATACAAACACAGTAGTTGCTGATACTGTTATTGCTTCTTACAGCATCGCTTCTGTTGGTGAAACTGTATACGGATATGCTGCTAACACAGACGCTGATCTTCATGCTAAAGCTGTAACATTAGTTGGTAAAGATGCAAGCGGCAATGAAATTGCAATTGCACAAGGAAATTACATTACTGCAATTACAAGTTCCAATGCTACTATTGCAACTATCGTAAATGGTAAAATCGTTGGTCTGAAGGTTGGAGATACAACAGTTACTGCTTGGAAAGGCGGCACTAAGCTAGCGGAACTTGCAGTTAAAGTTAGCGACGTTGCTCCTGTAGTAGCTACAGCTGCATTTGGTAAAGCGACTTACACTGTAGCATCACCAACTGTTGCAGTTCCTACACCTACAGTAAACCTAGGCACTATCCATGCTGACTTCTTGACAGTTAAAGATCAATATGGAATTGCAATTACTCCAGCTGCTGTATGGACATCTTCTGATACTGCTAAGGCAACTGTAAGTGCAAGTGGCGTAGTAACTGGTAAAGCTGCTGGTACTGTGACAATTTCCTATGTTACATCTAATGGTGTTGTTGCTACAACTCAAGTTGTTGTAACTCCGTAATAATATATTTTAAATAATTAAGAAAAGGCCTAGCTGATGCTAGGCTTTTTCTTAATTTAATCAGTAAAAGACTGGGCTTATACAGGTCTTCTATTTATTTGTATCAGCAGGTATAATAAGTACAAATAATTAAGGAGATAGTTATGAAAAATAAAATCGGTCAAATTGCCTTCCTTTTAACACTATTATTTATTCTTACCATTTCAACTTCCCAAGCCGAAGCCCCATCACCAGGTACAACCGACCCAGTAATCACCCAGAGCTACTTCGAGCAGAACACCTTAAGCGAAGCAAAGGTGAAGGAGATCGTGGCCTCCGCAATCGCAGCTTCTGCTGGAAGCAACGGAGGCACGAGCACTACCCCTACGCAAGCGGCGAGTATGAAGGTTGTCCAGTTGGAAAATGGACAAACCCTGTATGCCGGCGCTGGCGCTGAATTCATCGTGCGAAGCGGCAAGGTACTCGCCGTGAGCAACGATGAGAACGGCATCCCGGATGTAACGGGAGGCAAGGATCTGGCAGCGGGAACGGAAGTCACGCTGAATCATCTTTTGATTTTCCCAACGGAAGGCCGTGGAATTAAGCCTTCGCCGAAAAATGACACGTCCATTTATGTGATGGTACGTGGGGGTTATTTGATTTTGAATGCAGACGGTAGTAAGGTCTCGCAATAATAAATGTCTACTCCATAATTTTACCCAATCTGACAACTTCTTATGCGTGTTGCCTTAATGATTCTAGCCATACTAATCATTGTACCCAGCAGATAGGTAGCTGCTTAACGAGTGCATGATCACAACTTAAACTCTGAGGAGGCGTTTGGTTATGGCTAGAAGTAAAGTGGTTCCGGAATCGAAGAAGGCATTGGATATTCTTAAGTATGAAATTGCTGCAGAATTGGGTTTACCAGTAGGTAAACAGATGTCAATGAATGCTGACACGGAGTTTGCGACGGAGCTAGGCTCTATTCAAACCTCATCGATGAGTAAAGATTATTGGGGACATATTACATCAAGAGATGCGGGGGCTGTTGGCGGGCGGATTACGCAGCGTCTGATCCAGCGAGCAGAAGAAACATTGTTCAGTTTATAATGGACAAAGCAGCATTTATTTCTTTTATAAAGTATGAGTTCATGAATTGACACTAGACGACAAATGAAGTAAGATAACTAATTGAAGGTCAATCTTTCATTTAACCTTTTCCTATCGGAAAAGGTTCATTTTATTTGCGGAATTCATTAATCCTTACAGCGCATGAGCGCAAAAGAGGGATTCCGTTTGGCGTGAAAAGCTGCCGCTAAAGCCGGGCCCGATTTTTTTATCATAAAGAGGCATCGTGTAAAAGCTTTTCAAACATACTAATGATTAAGTAGGGGGATGAATGATATGGCGCAAGTACGTGGACGTCGTTTATTTACATCCGAATCCGTAACAGAAGGTCATCCGGATAAAATTTGTGACCAAATTTCTGACGCGGTATTGGATGCATTTCTTGCTAATGATCCGAATGCTCGTGTAGCATGTGAGGTCTCTGTAGCAACTGGTTTAGTATTGGTAATCGGTGAGATTACTTCAAGTTCTGAATACGTGGATATTCAAGCCATCGCAAGAAAAACTATCAAGGAAATTGGTTACACACGTGCGAAGTACGGTTTTGACTCCCAAACTTGTGCGGTTCTAGTTTCTTTGAATGAACAATCTCCTGACATTGCACAGGGTGTAGATAGAGCCCTTGAAGCAAGAGAAGGTAACATGTCCGATGAAGAAATCGAAGCAATTGGTGCTGGTGACCAAGGCTTAATGTTCGGATTCGCTGTGAACGAGACGCCTGAGCTTATGCCTCTTCCAATCTCGATTTCTCACCAATTGGCTCGTCGTTTGACAGAAGTACGTAAGAATGGAACTCTTCCATACCTGCGTCCTGATGGTAAAACACAAGTTACAGTTGAATATATCGACGATAAACCAGTTCGTGTAGATGCGATCGTTGTATCCACACAGCATGATGAGAATACAACTTTGGAGCAAATCCAAAAAGATATTAAAGAGCACGTAATTAACCCAATCGTTCCAGCGAATTTGTTGGATGAGAACACGAACTATTTCATCAACCCAACAGGTCGTTTCGTTATCGGTGGTCCTCAAGGGGATGCTGGTTTGACTGGTCGTAAAATTATCGTTGATACGTACGGTGGCTATGCTCGTCATGGCGGCGGCGCATTCTCTGGTAAGGATCCGACAAAAGTTGACCGTTCCGGTGCCTACGCGGCGCGTTATGTTGCGAAGAACATCGTAGCAGCTGGTCTTGCTGAGAAATGTGAAGTTCAATTGGCTTATGCAATTGGTGTTGCTCGTCCAGTATCTATTGCTATTGATACATTTGGTACGGCTAAAGTGAGTGAAGAGAAGCTTGTTGAGCTAATTCACACAAACTTTGACCTTCGCCCAGCTGGTATCATTAGAGAGCTTGATCTTCGTCGTCCGATCTACCGTCAAACAGCGGCTTATGGCCACTTTGGTCGTAACGATCTAGATGTCCCTTGGGAACGTACAGATAAAGCAGAAACATTGAAAGCACAAGCTTTAGAGCTTAAGCATTAAGAAATAGTGAAGCCGTCCTTTGTGGGCGGCTTTTTGTTTGTACTTTGGAATAACTACAGTAAATATATTCGTTTTCTTTTGTGAATAACTATGGTAGTATATGTATATGTCATCTGATGCTAATTCATAGGGAATTATGTTATTATAAGAACAAGATAAGTTCTGCGTAGGTATAGGAAGGGAGAGTGATATCATGGATAACGATTTGAAAGAAGCACTTACCACTATAATCAAGGCAGAATTATCACCAGTTATTGAAAGATTAGATGGTATAGACTCTCGATTAGATGGCATAGACTCTCGATTAAATGGCATAGACTCTCGATTAGACAGAATAGAGTTCGAACAATCACAAATTAAACAAGCCGTACTTGAAACCAATGAGATCGTAAAGCGATTGGAAGTTGTCCAGGAACAACAACATAGAATCATTGAGCTGCTCTCCGCACGTTCGATTGAACAAGAAGCAAAATTAAAGAAAATAATTTAATTGTATGTTATAGATCCCACGCATCTCAAGCAGAGAGCAGACCCAGGTAGGGTTATGCTCTCTTTTAGTTTGCCGTGCTTTTGATGCTATTTGCTGACATATGAATACAACATGGAGAATATCGTAACTTTTTCCATAGTTTAAGAGTCTATATAGTTATCGCTTAAAAGATAGATACTAGACTTAGATATAAAAGAGGAGTGGAACAGCAACGTGAAGGTACAGAGGCAAGTAGGAGTAGCTGCGCTAGCTTGCGCCATGATGTGGCAGTTGGTGTCAGGTACAACAGTGAACGCGGCGGGTACAAAGTTGACGCTGAGCTCGCAGGAGACGATTACATCAGGTGCAATTATGAAGAATTACGTATGGACAACAACACGGAGCAATAAGGAAGTATCGGTTAATGCCAATGTGGTCGAGGTTGATCTGACGAACCCGAACGTGAAGATAGACGCAATGGCAGGTACGAAGAACCAGTTCACGAAGAACCAGAGTGTGCTTGGCATGGTGAAGGATACGGGTGCTGTGGCAGGAGTAAATGGAGACTTCTATAACACTCAAGCAGAAGGGGTGCCGGAAGGCGCACAGATTACCAATGGTCAAGTGATGGCGACGCCTGCGAAGATCTCGGGTTTATACTCTTTTGCCATTACGAATACGAATCAGCCGATTATTGATATTTTCGATTTTCAGGGTAAGGTTACGGCGAAAGATGGTACTTCATTCGAGCTTGGCGGCGTGAACAAAACATTCTACTGGGACGATAACGACGTACCGATGATTGCAGATGGCTTGTTCCTTTATACAAGTGCATGGGCGATGACACAGCGAGCTGTGGATGGCACACACGTACCAACCGAGGCGCTAATCCAGAATGATATCGTCAAGGAGATTCAGATCGATACGAATGTGAAAATGATTGCTCCTGCGGATGGATATATCCTAAGAGGCTCCGGTTTGGCTAGAGAGTTTATTGTTAAGCATCTCAAGGTTGGGGATAAAATCACGACGAAATATGACATGATTCCACACGATGCGTCTAAGACCTATGATTGGAAAAACTTCAAAATGCTCATTGGTGGCAGCACGTTGCTGGTAGATGAGGCGAAGCCGAGCTATTTTACGCGGAATATTAATGATTTTAACGGATATAGTCCGCTTTCACGGACAGCTGTTGGTTACTCTAAGGATTTGAAGAAGGCCTATATTATAACGTCCGATCGAAGCGGCGATAGTGCCGGAATGACGCTCCCAGAATTGCAGCAATTCATGATTGATGCAGGTGTCTGGAGGGGAATGGTACTCGATGGCGGTGGATCGACACAGATGGTCTCTAGGCCTCTAGGCGATGTGGATCCGAAGCTGTGGAACAAAACGCAGAATGGCAATCAACGTGCCGTTGTCAATGGATTGGGCGTGTATTCGACAGCGCCGAAGGGTGAATTGAAAGGTCTTATTTTAAAAGGACAATCCTTATTATTCATGAATGAATCCAGCACTTATCAATTTAAAGCATATGATGATTATTATAATCCAATTGCAACAACAGGCATTGTTCCACAATGGAGCAGTACGATGGCTAATGGCTCGTTTAAAGATAATGTTTATACACCGACTATGCCTGGGAAAACGCAGATTGTCGCTCAATCAGGCAAAGGATCCGCAAGCATGGATGTCGAAGTTGTCGGGCGTGATCAGATTACGTCGATGGCTTTTAGCTCAGGGGCATTCTCACTGACAGAGGGCGGCGATTTCAAGCTTCCGATTACCGTTACAACACGAAGTGGCGCGACGCGAGAATTACCCGCGGCATCTGCTGCATGGGAGCTTAGCGGGGTAAAGGGGACGATCACCAACGGCGTGCTGCATGTAGATAGTACGGCAGGGGCGCAAACTGCTCAGGTCATTGCACGATACGATGGATATAGCACAATGGTCACTCTACCCGTAGGGCAGGAGAAAGTATGGTATGATTTAGATAAATTTGCTGTCATGACAACAGGGGATAAATATCCAGCTGAAGTCGTTTCGGCAGTCAATATCGCACAAAACAATGGGAATAAGAACTTGGAGATCACCTATGATTTCTCAAAAGGATTAGGTACGAAAGCAGCTTATGCGAGGTTTAATAATGGGAATGGTGCGCCAATAGAGGGTGAACCTGAATTTATTACGGCTAAAGTCCTAGGCGATGGCAGCTTCAATTGGGTTCGTGCGGAAGTCATTGATGCTGACGGCAAGCTGAATTACGTGAGCTTTACGGAAAATATGAACTGGACAGGCTGGCGTAAGGTGACGGCGGATGTGTCGGATCTGAAGTCCCCTATTCTGGTGAAGAGCATTTATGTCGCAAATCCAGCGAACGGACAGGATGAAAGAGCCGCTAAAGGGAAAATTAATATTGACGATATTTCATTCATTTATAAGGGACAACTTCCCACATTACCGAAAAATGCAATAAAACTTACCGTAAATAAAAAACAAGCAAGCTTAAATAGTAAACCGATGACTTTGGAGCAAGCACCGACGATCGTGAAGGATAATACCTTGGTTCCGATTCGTTTCGTCACGGAGGCATTAGGTGGAACTGTGAAGTGGGATGACAAAGAACGTAAGGTAACCGTCATACGCGGTGATAAGCTTATTGACCTGTGGATTGATCAAACGGATCTGCTTGTAAATGGTTTGCGAGTCACAGCAGAGGTATCACCAACGATCATGAATAATGTGACTATGGTCCCATTACGGCTCATTTCTGAGAAATTAGGCTTTAAAGTAGGCTGGGATCCCCAGAATTACGGAATTTCTATTGAATAAATAGTACTAGAAGTACACGGCAAACGGGAAGAACTATGCTACAATATGGGGTAGACAACTTACTACTATAAGGTTTTATTAAAGGAGCTCGTTTCATGTGCAACCAGACGCTATAGACCAGGTCATTACCAACGCCATTAACGTCATGGAGAGCAGCAAGTATCAATTGTTTGAGATTGCTCAGTCATCACGCTTTGAGAAAGAGTCACTTGCTCGTGAGCTGAATGACATTAAGCATGAGACGGGTGTCACGATTGATCTCGTGGATATGTTAGAGAAAGAATACAAGAGGTCGCGGATCCGACTCACGGAGGTTAGCCGTGATTTCAACAAGTATCGAGAAGAAGATATCAAGATTGCTTATGAAGCCGCTATCGCTTTTCAATTACAGCTAACCGTTGCTCGGGAAAAAGAGAATAATCTCAAGGTCCGCCGCAATGACCTGCAGGTTCGCATGAAAAACGTGGACAAGCAGGTAGAACGCGCGGAGACCATTGTTTCTCAGATGAATGTTGCATTGGAATACTTATCAGGGGATCTCAATCAATTAACACGAATAATCGAGTCTGCTAAGAATCGACAACTGCTGGGATTGAAAATCATTTTGGCCCAGGAGGAAGAACGCAAACGAATCGCACGTGAAATTCATGATGGCATGGCTCAAACCTTGGCGAACGTCGTGCTTCGGACTGAAATTGC
Source organism: Paenibacillus sp. P4_A9 (assembly GCF_056402415.1). Lineage (NCBI taxonomy): Bacteria > Bacillati > Bacillota > Bacilli > Caryophanales > Paenibacillaceae > Paenibacillus > Paenibacillus sp. P4_A9. The sequence goes on along the minus strand of NZ_JBFUHL010000017.1, from coordinate 85,187 downwards.
CCAACGCATGCTTGTGAAGGAAGATATGTCAGCTGTGAAGGATGAGTTAGTCGATTTGAAGGGACAAGTCAGAAATGGCCTTGAAGAGGTTCGCAAAATCATCTTCAACCTTCGGCCAATGGCGCTCGATGATCTGGGGATTGTACCTACATTACGGAAATATGTGCAGGACTTCGAAGACAAATATCGAGTTCACACACAATTTAACTTGGTTGGGAAAGAAACTCGCATACCTTCCGGGCTAGAAATTGCGGTTTTCCGATTGGTACAGGAAGCTTTATCGAATGTATTCAAGCATGCCAAAGCCACCTTCGTATCTGTTGAACTCACATTAGAACCAGATCAAGTACAAATCTACGTTGTAGATAACGGAATTGGCTTTAATGTGCCTCTGACAGAACTAAGAATAGCCAAGGGAAATAACTTTGGTTTACTGGGAATGCGAGAGCGTGTGGAGCTGCTAGAAGGTACGATGGTTCTGGAGTCCGAGAAAGATTCAGGAACAAAAATTACGATGCTTATCCCTATCGGCGGCGTTGGAGAGAACAAGGAGGAAAATCAGTAATGGACAACACGGCGAGTCATAAACGCAATGTGCATATCGTCATTGCAGACGATCATCAGCTTTTTCGTGAAGGTGTTAAACGAATCATTAATATGGAAGATGATATGGAAGTTATCGGTGAGTGCGGCGATGGCATTCAAGTCATTGAACTGTGTAATCAAATTACGCCGGATATTGTGCTCATGGACATTAATATGCCCCTTGAGAATGGTGTAATTGCAACAGAACGACTGAAACTGATCTTCCCGGATATTAAAGTTATCATTCTCTCTATTCATGATGATGAAAGCTATGTATTCGAGACGTTGCGCAAAGGGGCTTCAGGCTACTTGCTAAAGGATATGGAAGCAGAGTCACTGATTAATGCGATTCGTTCTGTTGTTGCAGGACATGCCTACATTCATCCTAAGGTAACAGGTAAGCTTATTAATCAACTAAGACGTATGACGTATCTGGACGACGTTGGTGTGGTTGGAACAGGCACAGGCGTTAAGGATTCCGGGCTGAAATACATACATAATGCGAACAGTCCTTTGACCAAAAGGGAAGCAGAAGTGCTTCGTCTTATGGCGGAAGGCAAAAGCAATAAGCTGATTGGCGAGTTCCTGTATATCAGTGAGAAAACGGTGAAAAACCACGTAAGTAGTATTCTTCAAAAAATGGAAGTCGATGACCGTACACAAGCGGTAATTATTGCAATCAAAAATGGTTGGGTAACGCTGTAATTCACGCTGTTCCCAATCCGTGCCAATAGGAACCCCCCTTTGCTCTGCCGCATACACTGCAGGTAAGGGAGGGACCCGCTATGTGGATTGGATTGCTTTGTATCTTCGGTTGCTATGGCATGAGCATTATCATGCTGCATCTCTTTCTGGGTGCCCGAAAGGGGACTAAGAAGAAACCGACAGCTGTTTTACTTGTTACCAAAAATAATCAAAATCAAATTGAGTGGGTTATTCGCTCGTTATTTTTCTTTTCGCGTTTAAAAGGCAATCAGGTCAGAGCAACCATCATCGATGAGGGTTCGTCCGACGATACGAGAGTGATCATTGAGCGTTTATCCCAAACGTATGCGTTGGAGCTGCGTTATCAATCCGATTATGATGCCGTCGATCGGTTTCTAAGTCAGCACGATGAAGATCCGGTTGTACTTGTACACCTCAGTAATAGGGAGGATCTCGTGAAGATTCCTGTTATCTGACGGTAAACGCTTTCAAATATGTAGGTAATTAGGAAGAGAGTACGGTGAGGAATGAAGGTTCAGATCTATGCAGTTAGCAAGGGAAATGGATGGGAGTGGAGAATCACCGTAAACGCCCAGACAGATATCCAATATTGGTTCGAGCACTACGCAGCCGACGCCGGCCTCGTACTGTTCGAACCTTTTGTTTCATTAGGGCAAGGAATTCGATGGCTTGAGGAGTTGAGGAAGAGCCTCGTTATAGGAGAGCGCGAGGATACTGAGGGACGTTTACTTGCATTGGTAAAACGAGAGGCTACGGCGTGTGGCGTGACGAATGTGGATGAGATACGTTCGGAAAGGATAGATTACTCGCTTTGGCGTGATGAACATGTTCGCAGAGTTAAGCTGCTTCCAAGTGCATATATTAGTCTCGTTGAAGCTTGTAGAGGACGTTCCTTACTGATAGATGAACTCCAGCAGTTAATAGGAGCATCTGGTGCTGAGTTAGCAGGGTTGGAGGCCTTGTGGCCAGCCTACCTACAACTCGCTTACCTCAACGGCGATGTGTCGCTAACGAATGGCTTGCACATTCGTAAAAAGCGTGACTGGCGACGGTGGTTCAGGAAGGTTTCGGACTATGCCTGCAAGCGCTGTGGAAGCGGGACAGAGCGAATGTTCTGGACGGATTGCTTGTCCTGTGGACAAGCCTGCCCTTACTGTGAGGAGTGTCTCACGATGGGGAGAGTTCGCTCCTGTTCTTTGCTTGTACTCGGAGGATCAGGTGAAGTGGCGTCTGGGGGGCATGACGATTTGCAATCGTACATTGCACCCTGGGGGCTAAGTGATGCACAGACCAAAGCGTCCCTTGATGGGCTGAGCTACATCAAGAGCAAGCAACCGGGGAGCCTAGGGAAGTTCCTCATCTGGGCTGTGACCGGTGCCGGGAAGACGGAGATGATCTTCCCGTTCATTCACTACACCGCCGCCCGTGGCGGGCGTGTGCTCATTGCGACACCACGCAAAGACGTGGTGTTAGAGCTGCAACCACGCATCCAGCGGGCTTTCGCGAACTACAGCGTGGTCACGCTGTATGGAGGAAGCGAGCAGCGCTGGGAGCAAGGGCAAATCACGATCGCAACGACGCATCAGCTGTTGCGCTTCCATCAAGCCTTTGACCTCGTCATCATCGATGAAATCGATGCTTTCCCCTATCACAACAACCCTATGCTCAGCTATGCGGCTGATAACGTATGCAAGCCCAGCGGGACGAATATCCTGCTGTCGGCAACACCGCCTGTGCGGATTAGGCTTGCCGCCGAGCGCGGGCGTTTACCGCACGTTCGCGTACCTGTACGCTTTCATAAACACCCCCTGCCCGTCCCACAGTTAATTACGACCCCTACATTGAGGAAGTCCATCGCGTCACGAACTATTCCGTTGTCGATTCAAACCCGGTTAGAAGTTTCCATTGAGCGTGGAGCTCAAGTTTTTATTTTCGTTCCGAATATCCAGCTCGTAGAGCCGATGGTAGAGCTGTTAAGAAATAAGTTGAAAAGTGAGGCGACTGTTCGCGTAGAGGGAACCTCCTCCAAGGACGCATCACGTACTGACAAGGTACAGCTTTTCCGAAATCGGGAAATCCGTGTGCTCGTCACGACGACGATCCTAGAAAGAGGGGTAACCGTGCCCCAGTCTGATGTTTTCATTTTGGATGCAGACTCGAAGTTATTCGACGAAGCAGCGCTCGTCCAGATGGCTGGGCGTGCAGGAAGATCGAAGGATGACCCGCATGGGAAGGTGTATTTTGCTAGTGCCGAAATAACGAAGTCCCAGAAAGAAGCTGTCCGACAGATTCGGACGATGAATCGCGTTGCGCGAAAACAGGGTTTTCTGCAAGGAGGGGCTAAGTGAGCCGGTGGTATAGGCAAGTGGGGAATGCGTTATTTGCGCTGTTAGGCGCCACGAGAGAGGCCTGTTTATTATGTAAACAATTAAGCAGCCTGGAGAGAGGCGAACTAGGGCTTTGTCACACGTGTTACACACGAATCCCATGGATTCGGAAGGTAATTTGTGCATCCTGTGGACGAGGGGAGTACTGTCCGGATTGTCGACGGAAGCCACATGCTCATTTTTTAAGCAGCCGGAGTGCCGTCCGCTACGATGATACGATGAAAGAGCTCCTGGCCAGGTACAAATATCGCGGAGATGAACGCTTGAAGGCAGTGCTCGGCCATATGCTGGTTCATTCTTTTCAGTTACTGCAGTTGGAGAGGAAGGCTATGCTAGCAGTGGGAACGGGGCAGGTGAGGGAGTTCATTACTTATGTTCCTGTTAGCGAACGCCGCATGGAGGAACGTGGATTCAATCAGGCGGAGCAAATGGCTTTAGAGCTAGGTCGGCGTGTCGGCCTTCCGGTTGTAAGCTTGCTGAATCGTTCTAAGCACACTGATAAGCAGAGTTTTAAAAAGCGAAGTGAGAGGATCGACGATCTTGCGCACGTTTTTGAAGTTGATGCTTCGTGTGAGCGTGAGTTAGGCGTATCGGGGTCTGCGATTATCATTTATATCGTGGACGATGTGTACACAACGGGGAGTACAATGAATCAATGTGCGATGGCATTAAGGGCGATAATGTCGATATCTGTCGAAATATATGGGATCACCTGGGCAAGGTGAAAAGCGTTAGGGTCCTATTTTCACAAAAATAGTATTAGGCAAAAACTGTCGAATTGCGGTAAACTGAAATTAAAAAGTAGGAAATGGGAATACTAAAAAGGAGGCCATACATATGGGTATGAACGTGGTAAATTGTTCGCGTTGTGGGAAAATATTTGTGAAAGGCTTTGCAGAGTTTTGCCCGAATTGCATGAAGGACCTGGAGCAGCAATATGAGAAATGTTTGAAGTACCTACGTGAGAATAAGGGTGTCAACATAAATGAACTAAGTGATGCGACAAGTGTAACTATTAAGCAAATTTCGAAGTTCATACGCGAAGGCAGAATTTCAATTATGCATGCGCCAAACATGTCTTACCCCTGTGAGGTTTGCACAACTTTGATTCGTGAGAACACCATCTGTGAACCTTGCCGCATGAAGCTCGTTAAAGATGTACGGAATAATTCGGAAGATGAGCGGCGTAAGCAAGATCAGGCTTTACAAGACTCTAAGATTAGTTTTAAAATTCAAGAACGCTTGCGGGATCGACACTAATTTCGAAATAGGCTTGTAGAGATATAAAGTTTCATATAGAGGATGCCGATAATAGTTCTAACGATTATCGGCATTTTATTTTTTAGGTCAGAGAACATAGGAGTGTATCGGTATGAAAATTAATGATAATGGGCGCATTGGCAATGTAAATTCGTATAAGAAGTCTGGTGAATCTGCATTCGCACAAGCTGCAAACAAGAAGGGTAAAGCGAAGGATCAGGTTGAGATATCTGCTGAAGCGAAAGAGCTACTCGGTGCTCAAGGAAGTCGTACTGAAGAGAAATCCCTTCGGATTGATCAATTGAAATCTTCTGTTGCATCAGGGACTTACCATGTAGATGCAGGTAAAATTGCAGAGAAACTGCTGCCATACCTGAAATAAACAATAGATTAAGAGCAGGTGACGATCATGTCGATACAGCCTTTATTGGAAACGATGAATACACTACAAGAAGCGCATGAAGCGCTGCTCGAACTCGCAGGGGTGAAGACGGAGGTCCTTGTTAGTAATAATATTGATGAACTGAATCTAATTGTAAATCGAGAGAACAAGTGGGTTAGAGCGATTGCCGAGGCGAATCAGCAGCGCATTCAATTTATAGGCTCATACTTGATTTCGAGAGGCTACAATCCCAATCCCAAGATCACGGTCAGTGATTTGATTAAAGTTATTTTTAAAGCTGAAGAGAAGCAAGCGCTTATGGAAGCACAACAAAAGCTGCTTGTTACCATAGAGAAATTAAAATCAAGTAATGTTATCAATCAACAATTGATTGAGCAATCATTGGCTTTTGTAGACTACTCACTGGATCTAATTATCGGACCGCCAGATGATGATGTAGTATACAAGAATCCGAACCAAACTAAGAGTAGCAATCGGCAAGGACTTTTCGATCGAAGAGGCTAAGCGCAAATCTTAATCAGAATACCCAAGTAGGGCATAGGAGAGAGAAACCATGAGATCAACTTTTGGCGGAATTGAGACATCCAAGCGCGGGATCCTAACGCAACAAGCAGCACTTACAACGGCTGGACATAACGTGGCAAATGCCAATACGCCGGGCTTTTCACGCCAGGTTGTCAAAATGGTTGCTTCTGAGCCTATCGAAGCACTAAGTCTAAACCGTTCCACGATCCCAGGGCAAATGGGTCAGGGTGTTGAGTTTACAGAAGTAAAGCGCATACGTGAGGCTTTCCTTGATAAGCAATTTGCGAACGAGAACAAGAGCTTCGGTGAATGGACAGTTCGACAAGATACGTTAGAGAAGCTAGAAGCGATCATTAATGAGCCGTCGGATACGGGACTGCGTCAAGTGCTGGATAATTTCTGGAACTCCTGGCAGGAGCTTAGTAAACAACCAGATAACTTGGAGACGAGGGCCGTAGTTAAAGAAAGCGCATTAGCAGTTACGGATGCTTTTAACCATGCAGCGAAGCAGTTGAATGACCTTGCATCCGATTTAAATGACAATGTTTCGGTCAAAGTCACACAGGTAAATACAACGCTAAAGCAAATTGCTGGTCTGAATAACGAGATCTTCCGAGTTGAAGGTCTTGGCAATAATGCAAATGATCTTCGCGATCAGCGTGATTTGCTAGTCGATGAGCTGTCTAAAGTCATCAATGTTTCCGTTCAAGAAGAATCCGGTGGCTATCGTGTGAAGATGGGGAATCAGGATTTGGTAGTGGCAAGCGTAGCAACTGAATTCGACGAGTCCACAGCAAGTTCAGCGTATCCATCTGATTTGAACAGCGGTGAGTTGTATGGACTTATGCTTTCCAATCAACGTTATGTTTCAGAGTATAAGAATCAACTGAATTCGATGGTTTCCACCATTGTAACTGCCGTTAATACGGCACATAAAGAAGGATACACATTGCAAGACCCACCTACTAAGGGTGGAGATTTCTTCTCCCCGATTGCGGACTTTAGTACGGCTGCTGGAACGATGAAGGTTAGTGCGAATATTACGGATAGTGTAGAGAATATTGCTGCATCATCTAGAACATACATAGATGCGAATGGTGTTGAGCGTGTTGTCAAAGGTAATAACGAGCAAGCGCTGAAACTGGCGGGAATTAAAAATCAGAAATATAATTTTGACGGCTCTGGTGTTACGAAAATCATCTTGAATGGCGGTACATTTGATGAGTTTCTTCGTGCGGTAGTCTCCGAAATCGGGGTTCAAACCCAAGAGGCTCAACGCCAAGTCTCTAATCAGAAGATTCTAGTCGATCAAGTCGAAGCGAGACGTCAATCTGTTAGTGGAGTTTCGCTAGATGAAGAAATGGCCGATATGATTAAATACCAGCATGCATATAACGCGGCAGCGCGTGCCTTAACTACGTTTGATGAGATGCTTGATAAAGTCATTAACTCGATGGGGACAGTAGGTAGATAGATGTAATTAACAAAAATAGAGATATGGGGTGGAATTGCAATGGCTCTACGCGTCACGCAAGGCATGTTAAATACACAGTTGCTGCGTAATTTGAATGGAAATTTATCGCGGATGGATAAGCTTCAAGATCAACTTTCGACGGGGCGTAAAATTAATAAACCTTCCGATGATCCGGTAGGAATCAGCTTTTCTATGCGCTATCGCAGTGAGCTTGAATCGAATGATCAATATCAGAGAAACGTCGATGCGACGGTTTCTTTTCTAGATTATACGGATACAATGTTGGATCAAACAGGTAGCGTATTACAAAGAGCGCGTGAACTTGCTGTACAGGCTGCGAATGGAACTAACTCGGAAGAGTCACTTAATGCGATGAAAACGGAAATCGACCAACTATATGGTCAAATGACGAATATCGGAAATAGTCAATTCAATGGGAAATTCGTTTTTAATGGGCAAATAACGGATAAAGCCCCTTTCCCGGATCCGGATAATGCTGCAAACGCAGTTACTGATAAGGGAGAAATCAAGTTCGAAATCGGCGCCGGCGTTCAAATCGCGATGAATAAAACGGCAGAGCAGATCTTTGGTAAATCAGGAGACGCAAATAACGCCTTTAAAATTTTGAAGGAGTTATCTGCAGCATTAGCAACAGGGAACTCATCAGGTATTCAAAATTCTATTGAACTTATGGACCAGCGGATGAGCGGGGTTCTAGGAGCAAGAGCAGATATTGGTGCGAAGACGAATCGTGTTCAGCTTGCAGAGGAACGTCTACAAGATATAGGTATTAACTTACAAAGTCTGCAATCGAAAACAGAAGATGCTGATATGTCATTGGTTATTACCAATTTGAAGATGGAAGAAAATGTGTATCAGGCTTCCCTTTCTGCCGGATCCAAAGTAATTGTCCCTACCTTAGTAGATTTCTTGCGATAATTAATTCAATTAGGAGGCGGTTGAACTGCCGAGTATTCCACAAATACAAATAAGTCAACAACCGGCTCTAATTGGAATAGATGCAGATCTTGGTCAACAGGATATTCGTCAGCCGCGGCCAACTTATGAAATGCAAGTAGATCGGCCTAAACAGGATATCAGCCAGCCTAGGGGCGAACTTGATATCGATCAAAGTCGTGCCTGGGATGCTCTCGGTCAAGGACCGATATTAACAGCATTAAATCGTATCTATTCGCAGTGTCATGAAATTGCTATGCAGGGGATTGCTCGCCGAGTCGAAAATGGCAACCGTATGGCCGCTATTCATTTAGGTGGAAATGCGATTGCTGAGATAGCAAAGGAATTAAGCATTAGTCGTCCACAGTTTGATTACTACGGTGAGGCGAGTTATGACAATGTCGATATTACGTATACAGCGCATAAAGCGGAAATCAATGTCACGGATGGTAAAGTGAATGTTAATGCGCAAGTGAATAAGCCTGAGATTGACTATAATCGCGGGAAGCTTGATATTTACATGAGACAATATCCTAAGGTAGACATCTCATTGCCGCAAATTGATTTCAAAACATAATGGAGTATAATCAGGCTATAGATGATTTCTATAGCTTTTTTTCATTCTATACTTCCAATTGAAGGAGCTAGAACAGATGAAGATATCCACTTTATTTTTTGGTGAAATAGAAGTACAAGAATCAGACATTTTTACGTTCACTCAAGGGGTTCCAGGTTTCGAAGAATTAACGCAGTTTACATTGGTTCAGCCTGAAGACAGTGCACCTTTCTCCTATATTCAATCTGTGCAGGAAGGTGACCTAACATTCTTGGTGACAGATCCATTTCTCTTTTTTAACGACTATGATATCAACGTAACGGATGCTTTACAGGCAGAATTACAAATAGAGAAGCCCGATGATGTGCTAGTATGGTCTGTCGTTACCGTAAACGATGATTTTACACAGATTACGCTCAACCTACTGGCTCCTATTATTTGGAATGTTCGCTCGAAGGTAGCCAAGCAGATCATCTTGCATGACTCTGAGTACAAAGTTAAACATGAAATCGTGTTAAATGAGGTTAGCGAAACAACACAAGTAGAGGGGTGAGGCGTATGCTCGTATTGGCTAGGAAAAAAGGAGAATCGATCATGATCGGCGATCAGATTGAAATCGTTATTCTAGGTAGCGAGGGTGACACGATTCGTGTTGGTATTCGCGCTCCCAAACATGTCGAAGTTTACCGCAAAGAGATCTATCAACACATCCAGGAGTCGAATAAAGAAGCGATTTCGAGTCCGATTAGTCCTTTAAACCTAAGCAAACTAATGAATCGTTCTAAATAAATCGAGAATGTCGGCCACAGGTCGACATTTTTTTTATTTTGCTATAAACTTTCGGAATCGCTAGGACGATATATATATTAACGGGCTCATCAAGCAGGGCGGCCGACCCGCTTGTAAGCCCAAAATAAATCCACATGGATGTGGATTAAACGAACCTTCAGGAGGAAGAAAACAAATGAGAATTAATCACAATATCGCAGCAGCGAACACACACCGTCAATTGACTGGTAACACAGCAGCAGCAAGTAAATCCCTTGAGAAATTGTCTTCCGGTCTTCGCATCAACCGCGCTGGCGACGATGCAGCAGGTCTAGCAATCTCCGAGAAAATGAGAGCACAAATCCGCGGTTTGGATATGGCTGCTAAGAATGCTCAAGATGGTATCTCCTTGATCCAAACAGCTGAGGGTGCATTGAACGAAACTCACTCCATCCTGCAACGTATGCGCGAATTGGCTGACCAATCCGCTAACGGAACTAACACAGCTGAAGACCGCAAAAACATTCAGGATGAAGTTACACAGCTTAAGGCTGAAGTAGACCGTATTGGTAACTCTACTGAGTTCAACACGCAAAAACTGTTAAATGGTAGCTTAGCAGGTGCGAAGGGTATTTCTTCTACTGAAAATTCGACTGTTGGTGGAGCAGTTGCAAAACTTACAGCTGGAGTAATGACAGCAGGTACTGCAATTGCAGATGACCATACAGCTACAACTTTTGAAACGGATACTATTACGGTAGACGGTCAAAAGATTGATGTAAACTGGGCATCTGCATTGACACAAGATCAAAAAGATCTACTAGCTTCAGATTTGTCTGCTGCAAGTTCCACTACTATTAAACAAGTTGGAGACATTTTAACAAACGCTATTAATGCTGCTATTGATGCGTCTGGAAAAAATGTAGGACATGTTACTAGCTATGTTGATTCCTCTGATTCACTAGTATTGACTAGCAGCACGCAAGGTACGAAATCTGAAGTGACGCTTTCTACTGAAGGTGCAGCTACTTCTATCGGTGCTACTTTCTTGTCAGATAATGCAGGTGCTGCTTCTACGACAGCAAACGTGGGAACAAGCAAATATAATGGCACGGATCTTGGAGGAACAGGTACTTTTGATGTTCTCTTGAATGGTAAGAATATTGGTTTAGCTGGTTCGTCGACTCCAATGGCTGATTTAAATGGTGATGATATGTCAGCTGTTGCTGCGAATCTGCAAACAGCTATTAATGAAGCGATTTTGTCATATAACACTTCAACCACTAAAACATCAGGTCAAGATGGTTTCGTAGAAGATGTTAACGTGTCAGTATCTGACGATGGACGTTTTGTAATTTCTAGCCCATCAGGGGAAATTTCTCTAAAAGATTTGACTGGTGAAACTACAATATCTGATCTGGGATTAAATCAAGCTCAAACCTCAGCTGCTGGAAACGGCGGCATGACTTTTCAAATTGGTGCAAACAAAGGTCAATCCATCACTCTTGGTGTAGGCGACATGCGTTCCTCGGCACTAGGTATTTCTGGTGTTGACGTTTCTTCTGCTGCCGGAGCACAAAATGCACTGACATCATTGGATAGCGCAATTAAAACTGTATCGTCCGAACGTTCCAAAATGGGGGCAGTTCAAAACCGTTTGGAGCACACAATCAACAACTTGCAAACAGCTTCTGAGAACTTGACAGCTGCTGAGTCCCGTATACGTGACGTTGACATGGCGAAAGAAATGATGGACTTCACGAAGAACAACATTCTTTCTCAAGCAGCTCAAGCGATGTTGGCTCAAGCTAACCAACAACCACAAGGTGTTCTTCAATTGCTTCGTTAAGATTGAGCTCACTAAGAGAGATCCTAGACATTCTAGGGTCTCTTTTTTTTTTTTTTTTTATTCTTCTAGTACGTTATTAAAATGAGTGAGAATTAGTTGCAAGATATAATTTATCTATAATAACTATTGAATCTTTATCCGATATATAAGATATAAGCATATTACCGGGTGGAGGTTGTTCTTATGAGTATTAATAATCCTGTGGGTGGATTCAATAATTCTGGAGGGGATATCAGACCTGTGTCTCCAGAACCAATTAAGGTTCATAAGGTGGATGAAATTGGTACAAGTAATGCAGCGGCATACATTGCGTCCAGTATTACGAACACATCGGATCTAAAGCAAGCTGAATTACAAGGTGAAAATGTCACAATAAGTGACGCACAGTTGGTTAAATCTATAGAGCATGCGATTAAAGCGATTCAAGGGAGAACAACTTCACTTGAGTTTTCTGTTCATCAAAAAACAAAGTTGATTTCAGTGAAAGTGTTAGATAAAGACACAGGTGAAACTATACGTGAGATTCCACCTGAGAAAAGTCTGGATTTTGTAGCTAAGCTTTGGCAGATGGCAGGCATTCTTGTTGACGAAAAAAGATAGCACTCCAGCATGAAAGGTAGGTAGGACTCTATGGTACTACGTTTGAGTGGTTTTTCAAATTCTGGTATAGATATCGATGAAACAGTCAAGAAACTCATGACTGCTGCTCGAATTCCACAAGATAAGTTAAAGCAACAGAAACAGCTAGTTGAATGGCAACGCGATGATTATCGTGCAATCAATACCAAAATCTTAGCATTTCGTAGTGCAGCTTCTGATATGAATCGTCAGGCGGTTTATCAAACAAAGAAATCAACATCAGCGGATGAAAGTGCGGTTTCTGTTACATCTTCTTCAACTGCACCGGAAGGGATTTTCGCTATTAAAGTGAATAAGCTTGCAACCGCAGCATCAGTGACATCGGCAAAGTTGGGTGCTTCTTCAGATGCAATGCAACTTAAAGATATCGCTGGAAGCGGCTTTACGAAGGCTACTACGTTGACTATCGGTGGTGAGAAAGGGACTGCGACAATTAATGTAGACCCGAATAATACAATCGCTTCTCTAGTAGCGACAGTTAATTCGAAATCCAGCACAACCGGAGTAACAATGAGCTATGACTCCACAATTGACAGATTCTTTTTCACTTCAGCATCAACTGGTAGTAAAGCGGCGATTGATCTCAAAATGGGAAGTGAAGAGACGACCTACAAAAACTTGTTGACATCTGTATTGAAAATAGTGCCGACAGATGTTGATGGAGATGGAACACCAGATAGTTCTCCTACTGATGAGATTAATGGAGTCAAGATATCGGCGACTGGTAAACCTTTTGCGTTAGGGATTTCAGCAGTTATCGATAAGGATTTAGTAGGCACCAAAAAATTTCATATTGATGTAAACGGAAAAAGCGTAGATTTTGATATTACTAAAACCACGACAATGGGCCAGTTAATAGATCAAATAAACAGCTCGGACATTGGTAAATCGGGAGTATCTACCTTTTTGGATAATAATAACAATCTCGCATTTGCGAATCTTAAACCAGATGCTGATCCAGCAAAAGAACTTAAGTTTACTAATGTCGGTACCCCAGTTTACGATATTGTTGCGAGACTAGGATTAGATGCTGCAACGATTGACGTAGCTGAAGATTTTTCCTCTTTTCGAATTACAGGTCAAAAAGCCAAAATCGAATTCAATAATGCTTTAGCAGAATATGATACGAATACGTTTTCTATTAGTGGTATGAGTATTACTTTGAAAAAGGAAACGGCGTCTTCAGTCAGTGTTACAAATACACGAGATGTTGATACCGTATTTAATTCAATTAAATCATTTGTAGATAAATATAATGAGCTTATTGATACCGTGAATACGAAGATAACGGAGAAGAAATATAAAGATTTTAACCCTCTTACGGACGAGCAGAGGGAAGCGATGAAGGAAGATCAAATTAAGACTTGGGAAACCAAGGCAAAAAGCGGTATGCTACGAAGTGACGCTCTGCTTGCAAGCGGTTTGAATAATTTCAGAATTGCATTCTCGTCAACTATTTCAGGTCTACCTGCGAGTAATGCCAAAACATTAGCTCAAATCGGAATCTCTACGGTTAATATTTCTGGATCAAGCATTTCAGGTAGTTACGTAGAAAATGGTAAGATTTATATTGACGATGATAAATTAAAGAAAGCTATTGCTGAGAAGCCAGATGAAGTTATGGCTCTATTCACAGCGAATGATGGTGTCAAAGAAACGGACAGCGGTGATGGCCTCGCAAGACGGCTATCAGATAAAGCAGATGCACTGTTCAAAAATATTTCAGCAAAAGCAGGAGTAACAAGCAGTGTTGATACAAGCTATATCCTAGGTAAATCTTTGAAGGGTTTAGACAAGAATATTGACACCTTGTCATACAAACTGGATGCTTTAGAAACTCGATATTACAAGCAATTCACTGCCATGGAAAAATACATGAATCAAATGACGGCACAAAGCGCACAACTAACTCAACAAATGGGTGGCTAGCAGTGTCCTACTTTAAACTAGGGGGAAATATTCATGATTCAATCCCAACGTAATAAATACCTGGAAAACACCGTTCAGAACGCAACTCCAGCACAGTTGTTAATTATGCTTTGTGATGGGGCCATCCGGTTCTGCCGTGCGGGTATTGAGGCTTTGAAGAATACCAACTACCAAGACGCTAACACCAACCTAGTCAAGGTACAGGACATTATTAGCGAATTCTCCATTACGATTGATCGTAGCGCTCCGATTGCCGGTGATTTACTTCGATTGTATGAGTATTTCAATCACCGTCTTATCGAGGCTAATTTGAAAAAATCAGTGGAGCCAGCTGAAGAAGTGTTAGGTTTTCTGATTCAGTTGAAAGAAACTTGGATGCAAGCAGCGCTGCAAGCGAAAGGGATCACTGCAGCACCTGTTGGAGCTTCGCATGGATGAGTTGGTTACAGAGCTGGAGCAGCAAACACAACAGGCGCTAGCTGAATTGGCTATGATGGATGTGGAGAGACTCGCCGAGTATATGGAGCGGCGTGGTACGCTGATGGAGGCATTTATTCAGGCTACGGCAGCTGTACCGACACGGGACACGGTAAAGTACAAGGAACGCATCCAAGCGATCCTTAGTATGGATCCGATTTTCCACCAGAAGCTCACACAATTTCGAGATGAAGCTCGCGAGCAATTAGCGAAGATTGATAATGGTAAGACTCAAAAGAATGCGTATGACAATGCGTACGATAATGAAAGTTACTTTTTTGATCGAAAAAAATAGATGTTCACCAACCTTTTGCGGCGGCAAAAGGTTTTTTTTCTGTTATCCCCGCTTTTCAATATGCGCCTACAGCAATCCGTGGATAAACAATCCGATCTGGCCCCAGCATGTGTATAAATGGTCCTTCTAACCTCGAGTTATCCATAACACTCTCCTTTCGACCTGTGGACAATGTGCATAAACCTGTGAATAACTTTGTTAATAACATGAAAATAAGCCCGTCATGACAGGATTCTACAAATTCTGCAGTTATCCACGGCATGTATATACTCGAATTTTCTAAATATTCATTCTTATCGAAAGTTTGAAATTGACAGGTCAAGCAGGTCGGTGTTATAGTCGAAATGTAAGGGTTTACATTTCTATGCTCTTATCATTTTATATTTTTTAAAACGAAAGGATTGTGTACGTTATGCAAGGTAAAGTGAAATGGTTTAACGCAGAAAAAGGCTATGGTTTCATCGAACGCGAAGATGGTGGGGATGTATTCGTGCATTTCTCAGCGATTCAGTCCGAAGGCTTCAAAACGCTAGACGAAGGTCAAGCTGTTGAGTTTGACATCGTAGAAGGCGCACGCGGACCGCAAGCTGCCAACGTAAGCAAACTATAATTATTTGGCACGCGTTGTGCCATCGCATACACACCTACGAACAGATCACCCTGGGGAATGAACCTGGGGTGTTTTTTATATTTTGCCTAGAAAATTTAGATCGGAATTTAAAGGAATTATGAAGATGGGGTGGAATGTAGTATAATGTAAGAAGGAAGGGAGATGTTTAACTATGGAAATTAGCATTCGCGGAGAACACCTTGAAGTTACTGAAGCCCTAGGAGACTATGTCGACAAAAAGTTGAATAGACTAGAGAGGTATTTTGAAGCTCCCCTTACATCCGATGTACAAGTAAAGCTAAGTGTGGTTAAAGGTCTTCAAGCCATCGAGGTAAACATCCCACTAACGGGCGTGTTACTGCGAGCAGAAGAACGCAACACAGACATGTACGCATCCATTGATTTGGTTGTGGACAAATTAGAGCGTCAAATTCGTAAGCACAAGACCAAAACGAATCGTAAAATTCGCCAAGATGGCGGCAAGCGTGATTTGTTCAAGGCAGAGGTCGCAGCAGCTTCCTATATGGAAGAAGAAGAGGACTTCGAACTCGTACGTAACAAACGCTTCAATTTGAAGCCGATGGACGTGGAAGAAGCGATTCTCCAGATGAATATGGTGGGTCATAATTTCTTTGTTTTCTCCAATATGGAGACAGACACGGTCAATGTCGTGTACAAACGGGACGACGGCAAGTATGGCCTAATCGAACCGGCGATGTAATGCATAAACAATTTGCCTAATAAATTCATCAACATTCCTATACAAAATGATCAAGTGAGCTTAATTCGATATCATCGAGTTAAGCTCTTTCCTTTGGCGAATGAAGCCTTCGACACGGGTATGCATGTTAATAGCATCCCCATTTCATACTAAGAAATACGGGAAAGCATGGTTTTTAAGTCCTATTTCTATAGGTTTTATAAGGAAGAGATCGCTCGTTTGTTGCGACAAGACTGTCATAAGTGGTACAATTTAAGGATACGAATGTAAGGGAAAGGGGTTCACCGATGCTAGGACTAGTGAAGAAAATTTTTGGTGATTCCAATGAACGGGAGATTAAACGGATGCTCAAGGCCGTTGACTACATCAACGAGCTTGAAGCTGGCATTAAGCCGCTGTCCGATGAAGAGTTAAAAGAGAAAACAACGGAGTTCAGAAACCGCCTTGAGAAAGGCGAAGAACTCGATGATTTATTGCCAGAGGCTTTCGCTGTTGTTAGAGAAGCAGCTTGGCGTGTGTTAGGTAAACGTCACTATGACGTTCAACTCATTGGAGGTATGGTGCTGCACGAAGGCCGTATCGCGGAGATGAGAACAGGGGAAGGTAAAACGCTTGTTGGAACACTTCCTGTTTATTTGAATGCTTTGTTAGGTAAAGGCGTACACGTTGTAACAGTCAATGATTATTTGGCACAGCGGGATAGTGCTGAAATGGGTCAAATTTATCAGTTCCTTGGCATGACAGTTGGGGTTAACCTGCACGACTTGTCTCACGAAGAGAAGCAAGCGGCTTACGCTTGTGATATTACGTATGGAACGAATAATGAATACGGATTTGACTATCTGCGTGACAACATGGTGCTGTACAAAGAACAGATGGTTCAACGTCCACTGTACTACGCGGTAATCGATGAGGTGGATTCCATTCTAGTCGATGAAGCGAGAACGCCATTGATTATTTCTGGACAGGCTGCCAAGTCTACGGATATGTATTTCACTGCAGATCGTTTTGTATCCATTTTGACGGCAGAAGAAGACTACACGATTGATATCAAAGTGCGCGCTGTTGCGCTAACAGAAGATGGCGTAGCGAAAGCAGAGCGTGTATTCGGGATTGAGAACTTATTCGATCATCAAAACGTCAATATCAATCATCATATCACACAAGCACTCAAAGCTCGTTTGATCATGAAACGTGACGTGGACTATGTTGTTCAAGAAGAAGAAGTCATGATTGTTGATGAATTTACGGGCCGTATTATGACAGGCCGTCGCTATAGTGATGGGTTGCATCAAGCCATTGAGGCCAAAGAGCAGCTAAAAGTACAGAACGAGAGCATGACACTCGCAACGATTACGTTCCAGAACTATTTCCGGATGTACCGCAAGCTAGCGGGTATGACGGGGACAGCGAAGACGGAAGAAGAAGAGTTGAAAAAAATCTACGGGCTTGAAGTTATTATCGTGCCGACGAACCGCCCAATGATTCGTAAGGATATGCCGGATGTGGTTTATAAGTCAGAGATGGGTAAGTTCAGAGCCGTAGTTGAACAAATCCTAGAACGTCACAAGTTGAACCAACCAGTGCTTGTCGGTACAGTATCCATTGAGAACTCTGAGAAGCTTTCAGAGATGCTGAAGAAGAAAGGCGTTCAACACAAAGTATTGAATGCCAAATATCATGCCGAAGAAGCGGAAATCGTTTCACGTGCAGGTCAACCAGGTTCGGTTACGATTGCAACGAACATGGCGGGCCGTGGTACTGACATTGTGCTTGGTCAAGGCGTACACGATGCTGGCGGCTTGCATATCATAGGTACAGAACGTCATGAGAGCAGACGTATCGATAATCAGCTGCGTGGTCGTGCAGGACGTCAAGGTGACCCAGGTTCTTCGCAATTCTACCTCTCCCTTGAGGATGAATTGATGAAACGATTCGGCGCTGAAAATATTATGGCGATGATGGATCGTCTTGGGATGGAAGAGGATCAACCAATTGAAAGCAAATTGATCTCCCGTGCCGTGGAATCCGCGCAAAAACGCGTTGAGGGTAACAACTTCGACGTGCGTAAAGTCGTCCTTCAATATGACGATGTCATGAATCAACAACGTGAAATTATATACAAACAGCGCCGCGAGTTGCTGGAGTCCGAGAATATCCGCGAAGTTATCGAGGGTATGATCAGCGCCGTGATCGAACGCATCGTGAAAGCACACTGTCCAGAAGAACAAATTCCGGAAGAGTGGGAGCTGCTAGAGGTTGCGAACTTTGTAAATAACAACTTGCTGCATGACGATGCTCAAATCACAGATCAAGCCATTTGGGGCAAAGAACAGTCCGAGATTATCGAATTCATTAAAGATCTGGTAAGCAAACGTTATGATGAGCGTGAAGCTGATATTGGTGCAGAGTTCATGCGTGAATTTGAAAAAGTCGTTGCGCTTCGCGCGGTAGATAGCAAATGGATGGATCACATCGATGCGATGGATCAGCTGCGTCAAGGTATTCACCTTCGTGCATACGGCGGTACAGATCCACTTCGTGAGTACCAATTCGAAGGCTTTGAGATGTTCCAAGAGATGATCGACAACATCCGTGAGGAAGTTGCGATGTACATCATGAAAGCACATGTACAAAGCAACCTGGAGCGCCAAGCGGTAGCAGAAGGTCAGGCGGTTGACACGAAGAATGAAGCAACCGGTAAGAAACCGTTGGTACGCGATGAAGAGCAGCGTATTGGACGCAACGACCCATGCCCATGCGGCAGCGGGAAGAAGTTCAAGCAGTGCCACGGGCAAGGCATGTAAGGCAACTTAGCAACCTTGTCTACGTATATGCAAGAAGAATAAACGAGGTGTAAGACATGCTAGAACCAGAAGTGAAACAAGACCTAAGAGAAACAGCAAAGCGACTAACCGAATTACGGGGGTCTCTTTGACTTAGATCATAAGCTAGAAGCGATCGGGGATTATGAGGAAAAAATGGGCGCACCGGATTTCTGGGACGATAATGAACGTGCCCAGAAGACCATTGCAGAGCTCAACGCCATCAAAAGTGTCGTTGATGAGTTCCATGGCTTCTCTAACGCCTTTGATGACCTGCAGGTCATGGTCGAGCTTGAGGAAGAAGAGAACGATGAAGGCCTCGTGAAGGACATTGAAGTGGGCATCGCAGCTCTAATCAAAAAGCTCGAATCCTTCGAGCTTGGCTTGCTCCTCAATCAGCCGTACGACCGGCTGAATGCGATCCTTGAGCTGCATCCAGGCGCCGGTGGCACAGAGTCGCAGGATTGGGCAGAGATGCTGCTGCGGATGTACCGCCGCTGGGCGGAGAAGCGGGGCTACAAAGTCGAGGTTCTCGACTATTTGCCCGGCGACGAAGCTGGCGTGAAGAGTGTCACGCTGCAGATCACAGGCTTCAACGCCTACGGCTACTTGAAGGCAGAGAAGGGCGTGCATCGTCTCGTCCGGATCTCGCCGTTCGACGCCTCTGGCCGTCGTCACACGTCTTTTGCATCGTGTGATGTGATGCCAGAGATCGAAGACGACACCGACGTTGGTGAGATCCGGTCCGAGGATCTCAAGATCGATACGTACCGCGCAAGCGGCGCCGGCGGTCAGCACATTAACACCACGGATTCGGCTGTGCGGATTACGCACATTCCGACTGGCGTTGTGGTGAGCTGTCAGCAAGAGCGCTCGCAGATCAAGAACCGCGAGAAAGCGATGAAGATGCTTCGCTCCAAGCTCTATGAGCGGAAGATCGAAGAGCAGTTAAAGCACCTAGCAGAGATTCGCGGCGAGCAGTCGGATATTGCGTGGGGCAGCCAAATCCGCTCCTATGTCTTCCATCCGTACAGCATGGTGAAGGATCACCGAACTTCGGCGGAGACCGGCAATGTTGGAGCGGTTATGGACGGCGATCTCGATACGTTCATCGATGCTTACTTGCGTCATCAAATTCGGAAGCCAGAGTAATAGGACCTACAACAACACACGAAATCATGCATGCCAAATGCCGAGCAAGCTACTTTGCCGGGCTGTGCATGGTTCATGTCATAAACGTTGATCCTACACCTAATGGGTGTAGGATTTTTCGTGTCAACGAACGAAGGAGGACCACTTGTGTCCAGAAGAGAACCACGTATTAAGATCGGAAGTCCTAGCCACACCGCATTCGAATACATACTGCTGATAGTCGGATCGCTGATCATGGCGGCTAGTTTTAATAGCTTTTTGAACCCGAACCAAATAGCAACGGGAGGGGTTTCGGGGATCTCCACCATTTTGCAGGAAGTCACCAAAATAAACCCTGCGTACACACAGTGGGCGCTCAATATCCCGATTTTACTATTAGCAATATGGCTGCTAGGGAAGAAATTCGGCATCAAAGCCATTGTAGGATCGGTTATTTTTCCATTCTGTGTTCTCATTACAAGTCACTTAGGTGTACCTACGCATAATCCACTGCTTGCTGCTGTATATGGCGGCATTGGCGTCGGTTTGGGACTCGGTATCGTCTTCAAAGGGCGTGGATCGACAGGCGGGCTGGGGCTTGCTGCTCAAATGCTGCATAAATACTCAGGCTTAAGCCTTGGCTTCTCAGTCGCCATATTCGATGGCCTCGTCATCATCAGCTCTGCGCTGGTGTTCACCCCAGAGAATGCGTTGTACGGGATGATCGGCTTATTCGTCACCACCAAGACCATTGATATCGTGCAGCTCGGCTTCAACTATGCCAAGGTGGCCTTTATTATTTCGGATCAAACGGATGCGATTCGTAAGGCGATTTTGTACGATTTGGATCGCGGCTTAACAGAGCTTAGCGGATCAGGCGGGTTTACAGGGGAGTCGCGGACAGTCATGATGGTCGTCGTGAAGCAGAATGAGGTAAGTCGGTTGAAAACACTGGTGCAGTCTGTAGACCCGCAGGCTTTTGTCATTTTGAGCGAAACGAATGAGGTATTAGGTGAAGGATTTAAGCGGCACGCGTAGATTAAAATAAAACCACGACAAGACCGTCAGGAGAAATTATGCCTGATGGTCTTTTGTTGATTTGTGGACAATTTGTTGGTAAGTTGTGCATAAGACCCCTAGTTATGCACAGCCCTTGTGTGCAAATGTGCATAACTAAAGAATGTCTAACATAATTTGCCTAATCGCCAAGTAGTTTGGGATAATAGGTAAGTTGAGTTGCGCAGGCATTTTGAATAGGGATACTAGATTTTATGCACGACTTGCGTAATTTTGATGCATATTGTGCATAAGACTCATTATAGTCAGACTATTCTGTTAATACAAACGTGGTCAATTCCTGCCTGATAAACCCTTGAAATACCTTGCAGGAGAGCAAATTCAACCCCAAGCAGCACATAAAAAAATGCATTGAATTATTATGTATACGAATGTATAATAATACATATATTTTCGGAAGATCGGGAGGGCATGGAAATGAGTCAGAGCATTAGAGCGGCTATTATAGGAGCAACAGGGTATGGTGGTGCGGAATTGATTCGTCTTTTGCAGGCGCATCCAAGTGTACATATTACATCCGTTATTTCAACATCGAATGCAGGAGCGCCTTTGGCGGAGCATTTTCCACACTTGCAGGAAGTGGTTGTGGATATCCTTGATGTCCTTGACGTTGATCTGATCGCAGGCAAAGCGGACGTTGTGTTCTTGGCAACACCAGCTGGTGTGAGTGCAGAGCTTTCGCCGAAGCTGCTCGCAGCGGGCTTGAAGGTTATTGATATTTCAGGGGATTTGAGATTGAAGTCCGCTAGCGACTATGAAAAATGGTACAAAAAACCGGCCGCTTCCGAAGAAGCTTTGGCTCGTTCGATCTACGGTCTATCCGAAGTGTTCGGAGACGAAGTGATGGGCAGCGATCTGATCGCGAACCCAGGCTGTTATCCAACAGCGACGCTGCTAGGTCTTATTCCTGCGGTTGAAGCGGGATGGATCGATCCATCGACGATTATCATCGACGCGAAGTCGGGTGTATC
Source organism: Paenibacillus sp. P4_A9 (assembly GCF_056402415.1). Classification (NCBI taxonomy): domain Bacteria; kingdom Bacillati; phylum Bacillota; class Bacilli; order Caryophanales; family Paenibacillaceae; genus Paenibacillus; species Paenibacillus sp. P4_A9. The sequence continues at coordinate 63,022 of NZ_JBFUHL010000017.1, read as the reverse complement.
CGGTGCAGGTCGCAGTGCTAGCTTAGGCTTTCATTATCCAGAAGTGAATGAGAATTTATCGGCTTACAAAATAAATAAGCACCAGCATATCCCGGAAATCGAGCAAGTGCTGAGTCGTATTGCAGGCAAACCGGTTGTTACGACGTTCACGACACATCTTGTGCCGATGACGCGCGGGATTATGGCGACGATGTATGCAACACTGACAGGTGAGCATACGACGGAAGAGTTCGTCGAGAAGTACCGTCAGTACTATGAAGGCCGCAAGTTTGTAAGAGTTCGCCAGCCAGGGAAATATCCTTCAACAAAAGAAGTAACAGGCTCGAATTTCTGTGATATCGGCTTCGCTGTGGATGAACGCACAGGACGTGTAACGATCGTGTCGGTCATCGACAATGTCGTGAAGGGCGCGGCAGGTCAAGCGATTCAGAATTTAAATATTATGCAAGGCTGGGACGAGACGACAGGTTTGTTGTTCGCACCGGTATATCCATAACTAGAAGATGAGGATAGGTGAGTAGACGACCATGTCGGACCAAGTTAGCTTCACTGTCGTGCCAGAGGGCACTGTAACAACACCGAAGGGTTTTCGTGCAGGCGGACTGCACTGTGGATTGAAGAAGACGGAGCGCTATGATCTTGGCGCGATCCTCTGTGATGTACCCGCATCAGCGGCAGGCGTTTACACGCTGAATGCGTTCCAAGCGGCGCCACTGCGTGTGACGCAGGAAAGCATCGCCCACAGCGGCAAGCTGCAGGCGATGATCGTGAACAGCGGCAACGCCAACGCGTGCACCGGCCAGCAAGGCGAAGACGACGCTCGCGCAATGCGCGCGGCAAGTGCGAAGGCACTAGGCGTGGCGGAGCACCACGTCGGCGTGACGAGCACAGGCGTGATCGGCGAGCTTCTGCCGATGGACAAAGTGCTGAGCGGCATCGAGCGGCTGCCAGCGAAGGTGAAGCTAGACGGCGGCGAAGACTTCTGCCAGTCGATCCTGACAACGGATCTCGTGCAGAAGATGACGTGCGTCCGTGTTACCGTTGGCGGCAAAGAAGTGCACATTGCCGGAGCGGCTAAAGGTTCGGGGATGATTCACCCGAACATGGCGACGATGCTCGGTTTCATGACAACCGACGTTGCGATTGAGAGCGAATACCTGCAGCTGTTGCTTAGCAGGATTACAGATAACACGTTCAACATGATTACCGTTGACGGAGACACAAGCACCAACGACATGGTCGTGGTGATGGCAAGCGGGCTTGCCGGCGGCGAATCCCTTCATCCGGGGCACCCGGATTGGGATGCCTTCGCGGCTGGGTTCCAGTACGTTGGCGAATACCTCGCCAAAGCGATTGCGCGCGACGGCGAAGGCGCGACGAAGTTGATCGAGACGACGGTTATCGGCGCAGAGAGCGACGATGCAGCGCGTAAGATCGTGAAGTCGATCATCGGATCGAGTCTCGTGAAGTCCGCCGTTTACGGCGCTGACGCGAACTGGGGCCGGATCATTGCGGCTGTCGGTTACTCCGGGCAACCGGTGAACGTGAACACGGTCGATATTCGCCTAGGCGATATCGCAGTGCTTGAGCAGTCGCGTCCGGTGAAGTTCGACGAGGAAGCGGCACTGGCCTATTTGAAAACAGATACGATTCAAATTCACGTGAATTTACATATGGGCGAAGGCAAAGCAACGGGTTGGGGCTGCGATTTGACCTATGATTATGTACGCATTAATGCGGCATATCGGACGTAAGGGGGAAGAGCAGTGAAGAACAATTGCTTTGTGATGAAATGCGGAGGCAGCACGCTTGCGGCGCTGCCCGCAAGTTTTTTTGAAGACATGCGTCAGCTTCAAGCTGAGGGCATTGTTACCGTCATCGTGCACGGCGGCGGTCCTGCGATCTCGGATACGCTTGGCAAGCTGGGCATCGAGTCCGGCTTCGTAAACGGGCTACGGGTTACTAATGAAGCGGTGCTCGACGTGGTAGAAATGGTGCTATCCGGCCAGATTAACAAGGAAATCGTTCGCCGTATTCAGTTGACGGGTGCGAAAGCGCTTGGTTTATCCGGTGTGGATGGACATTTGATCGAAGCGAAGCCTGTAGCGAACAGCCATGAGGTAGGTCTTGTTGGCGATGTGACGAAGGTTAATGCAGAGCTGATTCAAGGTATTGTCGGCATGGGCTACATTCCAGTTATCGCGCCAGTTGGACTCGGTGCAGATGGCGGACAGCGGTATAACATCAACGCCGATACGGCGGCAGGTGCAGTGGCTTCTCACCTCGGTGTGGAGCAGATGGTTGTCGTAACGGATGTTCCTGGCATCATGAAGGTCGTAGATGGCGAGAAGCAAGTGCTTCCTGTCGTCAGCGTAGCGGAGATTGAAGAAATGATCACAAGTGGCGACATCTATGGCGGCATGATCCCGAAGGTTCGTGCAGCGATTGCTTGTATACAAGGGCAAGTGCAGGAAGTTGTTATCGTGAACGGCTCGGAACCGAACGTGTTAAGTAAAGTGCTGAAAGGCGAAGGCATTGGCACACGCATCGTGCGGTAATCAAACAACCCATAAGGAGGGAATGTACATGACAGAACAAGGGAAAAGCTCGTTGTTTCCAACCTACGCCAGATATCCGATTACGCTAGTGAAAGGTGAAGGCAGCCGACTGTGGGATGATACTGGCAAGGAATACATCGATATGATGAGCGGGATCGCGGTTGCGGCGCTCGGGCATGCACCAAAAGCTGTGAAAGAGAAATTGATCGAGCAATTAGATCAGCTTTGGCATGTGGGTAACTTATTTCATATTCCGAATCAGGAAAAGTTGGCTGGTTTATTGACAGACAACAGCTGTGCGGATGCTGTGTTTTTCTGTTCCACAGGTGCAGAAGCGAATGAGGCTGCGATCAAAATCGCCCGTCGCTACTCCCAAAAGGTGCTGAACAATGGTAAGTACGAGATCATCACGTTCAACATGTCCTTCCATGGGCGTACGATTGCTACATTAACAGCTACGGGTCAGGACAAAGTAAAGGAAGGCTTCCTTCCGCTTCCAGAAGGCTTTGTCTATGCCGACTATAACGATATCGAGTCCGTGCGCCGTCTTGTGAATGACAACACCTGTGCGGTCATGCTGGAATTCGTGCAAGGGGAAGGCGGCGTATTGCCAGCTGATCCAGTGTTCGTGAAACAACTGGCAGAGCTATGCAAAGAGCATAATCTGCTCCTGATCGCGGATGAAATCCAGACGGGCGTAGGGCGTACGGGTAAGCTTTTTGCCTATGAGCATTATGGGGTAGAGCCGGATATTTTCACATTAGCCAAAGGTCTTGGCGGTGGATTCCCGATCGGTGCGATGTTGAGCAAAGGGTACTTGGCGGAAGCGTTCAGCGCTGGAAGTCACGGTTCCACGTTCGGTGGGACTCCGATTGCTACGGCAGCGGCTCATGCGACACTAAGCACGATTATCGACAACAAATTAGTAGATCGTGCGGCTGAGCTTGGCGAGTACACGGTTAAGAAGCTAGAGAGCAAACTAGCGGGTAATCCGCTGATCAAGAGCATTCGTGGTGTTGGTCTTCTGATTGGCATCGAATGTACACAGCCAAGTGCCGAAATCATTAGCGAGATCCACAAGCAAGGTGTGCTTGTCATTCCAGCAGGCCCTAACGTGATTCGTTTGGTGCCGGCGTTAACGATACCGCAAGAAGATTTGGATCAGGCGTTAGATGTGGTGTGCGGTGTCCTCTCCCAGAAGGCATCAACAATCAGCGGCGTCTAACCGAAGTTTATCGAAGAGAGGTTGGATCACATGAATAGCATGGTCAAGGAAGAACTGGCTGCCCAGTTGAAGGGCAAGGATTTTCTTGCTTTGGTTGATTATACAGCAGAAGAATTGGAATATTTGATTCAGTACGCGATTGAGTTGAAACGTAAGCAAAAGGCGAGAGAGCCTCATGCTGTGCTGGCTGGTAAAACGCTGGGCATGATTTTTGAGAAGTCCTCCACGCGTACGCGTGTTTCCTTCGAAGTGGGGATGTACCAATTAGGCGGGCAAGCGCTGTTCCTGAGCAAAAATGATCTGCAGCTGGGCCGCGGAGAGACGGTATGGGATACCGCTCAAACGTTGTCCCGTTACTTAGACGGGATTATGATTCGTACCTACGAGCACCGTAAGGTGATCGATTTGGCGAGAGGCGCGACGGTACCCGTGATCAACGGGTTGACCGATCATGCACATCCTTGCCAAGTAATGGCGGATTATCAGACGGTTTTGGAGAAAAAAGGCCGTTTGAAAGGCATCAAAGTCGCCTATATCGGCGATGGCAACAACATGGTGCACTCCCTGATGATGGGAGCTAGCAAGCTTGGCATGGACTTCGCGATTGCTTCGCCAGAAGGCTATGAGGCTAGTAAAGAAGTGATTCGTCAATCCAAGGAAAATGCCGCAGAAACAGGCGGGAGCCTGCTCGTTACGCACGATCCGCGCGAAGCTATTGAAAATGCCGACATCATCTATACGGATGTATGGGCGAGCATGGGCCAAGAAGCAGAGCAGCAAGAGCGCGAAATCGCGTTCAAAAACTTCCAAGTCAACGAAGCTTTGGTCAAATATGCGAAGCAGGATTACTTGTTCATGCACTGCTTGCCTGCACACCGCGGGGAAGAAGTGAGCGAGGGCGTCATCGACGGCGCGCATTCCATTATTTTCGACCAAGCAGAGAATCGTCTTCATGCGCAAAAGGCTATTATGGCCGCGACAATGATATAATTTAAATTATTTTAAGTAGAGAGTAGAAACGGAGAGAAGAGTAGACATGGCTAAGGAAAAAATCGTACTCGCTTATTCAGGCGGTTTGGATACATCAGTTATCCTCAAATGGTTAAAAGAAACTTATGATGCGGAAATCATTGCGTTCACAGCGGATATCGGGCAAAAGGATGAGCTGGACGGTTTGGAAGAAAAAGCACTCGCAACTGGCGCATCCAAAATCTACATCGACGATCTGCGAGATGAGTTCGCGAAAGATTTCATCAACCCGATGTTTCAAGCGGGTGCTCTATATGAAGGGCAATACCTGCTTGGCACAAGCATTGCGCGTCCATTGATCGCGAAGCGTATGGTTGAGATCGCGCGCGCTGAAGGCGCAACAGCGATTGCCCATGGTGCAACTGGCAAAGGGAACGACCAAGTACGCTTCGAGCTTACAGCAGCGGCGCTTGCGCCTGAGCTGTCTGTGATTGCGCCTTGGCGTTTGGAAGAATTCCGCGAGCAGTTCCCAGGTCGCGCAGAGATGATCGCTTACGCGGAGAAGCACAACATTCCGGTAACGGCATCCGCAGCGAAGCCTTATTCGACAGACCGTAACTTGCTGCACATCTCCTTCGAGAGCGGCATGTTGGAAGATCCTTGGTTCGATGCAGCAGCTGACGACAACAAAGGCATGTACGTGCTTAGCGTTGCGCCAGAAGATGCGCCAGATCAAGCAGAGTACATTGAGCTTGAGTTTGCTGCCGGCGATTGCGTAGCGATCAACGGAGCGAAGCTTACGCCACTTCAAGTGATGGAAACATTGAATGAAATCGGTGGCAAGCATGGGATTGGCCGTGTAGACATGGTTGAGAACCGTTTCGTTGGCATGAAGAGCCGTGGCGTATACGAGACTCCGGGTGGTACGATTCTATTCACCGCTCACCGTAAAATGGAATCCCTCACGATGGACCGCGATGTTATGCATCTTCGTGACTCTTTGATTTCGAAATATGCAACACTCGTTTACAATGGCTTCTGGTTCGCACCTGAGCGTTTGGCGATTCAAGCGCTTGTGTCCGAGAGTCAAAAGAACGTATCCGGTACCGTTCGTTTGAAACTGTACAAAGGTAATGTGATGGGCGCGGGCGTGAAAAGCCCAGTATCCCTATACAACCCGGATATTGCGACCATGGAAGCTGATCCAACGAAGGCTTACGATCAAGGCGATGCAACAGGCTTTATCCGCTTGAATGCTCTGCGCTTGAAGGTAGGTTCCGGTGTGGAACAGAACGCGAAGAAGTAATTCTATTACGACGTGACATCACTTACACGATGTTCGTTGTGAATTCTATAGCTGCTCAGCCGTGGGCTTTCCCTTCGTGGAAAGCCTTTGGGCTGTCCATAAGCTTGTCTCATTAGACGAGGTTAATACGAGAGGGGTCATGCACGGTGTCTAAGCTTTGGGGTGGACGTTTCACGAAGAAAACCGATCAATTGGTCGAAGAATATACCGCATCCATTACATTCGACAAAGAGCTTGCCGAGGAAGATATTGAAGGCAGTTTGGCGCACGTGACGATGCTGGGCAAATGCGGGATTCTTCCTGCTGACGATGTGGAGAAAATCAAAGACGGCTTGCTGCAAGTGCAGGGTATGATTCGCCGCGGCGAGTTGGAATACACGATTCAGAATGAAGATATTCATATGAATATCGAGAAAACCCTGATCGACCTGATCGGTCCTGTCGGCGGCAAGCTGCACACGGGCCGCAGCCGCAACGATCAGGTTGCAACGGATATGCATCTCTACCTGCGCAAGCGCGTGGTTGAGTTCGTTGGCTTGCTCATCAAGCTGCAAGAAGCGTTGCTTGAGAAAGCTAAGGCTAATCTCGATACGATTATCCCGGGGTATACCCATCTGCAGCGTGCGCAGCCGATCTTGTTCGCGCATCATCTGATGGCCTACGTCAGCATGTTCCAGCGTGATCTTGAGCGCTTGCAGGACAGCTACAAGCGTGTAGACATGCTGCCGCTCGGCGCTGGCGCGCTCGCTGGCACGACCTTCCCGATCGACCGCCATTTCGTGGCGGAGCAGCTCGGGTTCGGACGCGTGTACGAGAACTCCTTGGATGCGGTCAGTGACCGCGATTTCATCCTGGAGTTCCTCTCTAACGCGTCCATGATCATGATGCACCTTTCTCGCTTCAGCGAGGAAATGGTGCTCTGGTCTTCGACCGAGTTCGCGTTCATCGAACTCGATGATGCGTTCTGCACCGGCAGCTCGATCATGCCGCAGAAGAAGAACCCGGACGTAGCGGAGCTTGTCCGTGGTAAGACAGGCCGCGTCTACGGCAATTTGGTCGGTCTGTTGACCGTACTCAAGTCGCTGCCGCTGGCGTACAACAAGGACATGCAGGAAGACAAAGAGGGCATGTTTGATACGGTTCGCACCCTGCAAGGTGCGCTGCAATTGTTTGCACCGATGGTGTCGACGATGAAGGTGAACACGGAGCGTATGCGTCAAGCCGTGAATCAAGACTTCTCCAACGCGACGGATATCGCGGATTACCTTGTGAACAAGGGTCTTCCTTTCCGCCAAGCGCACGAAGTAATAGGCAAAACCGTGCTCTACTGTATCCAAAACAAAAAATACTTGCTCGATATGAGCATCGAGGAGTTCAAAACCTTCTCCGAGCTGTTCGAGTCCGATATTTATGCCGTGCTTCAACCAGAGCAAGTTGTGAATGCGCGTAATGTCTACGGCGGTACGGCGAGCAATCAAGTGAGCGAGGCCATTGGTCGCGCGGAGCAAGTGCTGGCAGAGTCGCAGTCGTGGTTGCATGACTTTTTAGAGAAAAGCAAATAAGCCTTCTCACATACAAAAGCTCTTCCCATCACATCCCGAAGAGGATGAATGAGAAGAGCTTTTCGCTTTTTTCTACACTTTAAATTGTTGAATAACATCCCGCAGCTGGGTGGACATCTCATTTAAATTCTTAACCGAAGCCGAGATTCCGTCGATGTTGGACAGCTGTGTTTCGGTCAAAGCGGAAATTGTTTGTGTCGTGCCTGCAGACTGGCTGGCGGAATGTTCCATTTCGGATAAGGATATCATGACCTGTTGGGATGTGGCTGCCATACGCTCGGCTTCGGAGGATGTTTGCTCCACTTGGCCGAGCACCTGCTTAACAGCGCTGTGAATCCGTTCAAAAGCGAATCCGGTTTCCTGCAGTGTCTCAACACTGGATGAGATTTCTTGATCACCCTGATGCATGGTCTCTACGGCCCCGAGGATGTCACCTTGGATGCCAACGATCAGTTCTGTGACCTGTTCCGAGGATTGTTTGGAGCGTTCTGCAAGCTTCTTAACTTCCCCTGCGACGACAGCAAATCCTTTCCCGTGTTCCCCTGCCCGTGCTGCTTCAATTGAAGCATTCAAGGCCAATAGGTTCGTTTGTGACGAGATGTCGGAGATGATCGAAACGATTTCACCAATCTGCTGGGAGCGATCACGCAGCAAGTCGATAATGCCAGACAGGTTGTCCATTGTCGAGCTGACGACCCGCATCTGTTCGTTCGTCTGTTGGATAAAGGCATTTCCCTTCTCCGCTTCCAAAACCGTGTTTTCTGACAAATCGAAGGCCGTGGAAGAGCTGGATGCGACCTGCTGAATGCTATCGGATAATTCCTTCATGGCGGATGAGCTTTCTACCACATTAAGGGCATGTGAGTTTGTACTGGCTGCCACGACATGCATAACGGAGGAAATATGATTGGCTGCTTGAACCATTTGATCCAAAGAATGTGACACTTGATTGCATTCATCATTTAAAGCGCCTGAACTCAAGCTTGCTTGGGAAACGAGCTGCCTGATATAGGCTTTCATTTGATTAAATGAGGTGGCAAGCTTACCGATTTCATCGCGGTTTGTCACGTTCAAATCCGCTATCGACAAATTTCCTATCGCAATCTGGCTAGCTTGACGTTCCACCCGAACGAGCGGCTTGGAGATATGTCTCGCAAAGAGGATTAGGACAGTCATGCCGACCAGCAAACAAACGAGAAGGGTAATAATAATCGTATTCAACATGTCCGTTTGTCCTGCGTTATAATCCTGCAAGTAAGAGCCAGCCGCAACGATCCATCCCCAATTCGAGTCCTTTTCAGCGTAAGCAATTTTCATAGCTTCCTTCGTCGATCCTCCAGGCAACGGCCACATATAGGTTGTGAACCCTCCGCCGCTTTCTGCTCCTTGAATCATTTCCTGTATAAAAAGCTTTCCATCGTTCGATTTCTTATCCCAAATGTTTTGGCCCTCTAAGGAAGGATGCGCGACTTCATTTCCTTTAGTATCAAGAACGAAGAAGTACCCGTTTTCGCCTAAATCGATCTTTCGATTGATGGGCCTCTTGCCGTCTTTTTTCGGTCCAAGCATCAAGACTTTCACTTTCTCTTGGGCTTCTTCTTTGGTGATACTGCCCGATTTAACGGAATCATCGAAGGATTGGATCAATTGAATGGACATTTGAACGGCATTCCTTAAATCTTTTTCGATCAAGGAATTCGTGACATTGGAAGAAACGTAATAGCTGATGCTGCCGAGGATGAGAATTGGAATAAGTAGTAAAAGCAGCGATGTTGTTACAATCTTCATCTGAATGTTCATTTGAAAATTTTTTAACATATGGTTAATTTACCTACTTTCTGTATTATTTTGTATATATTCTTGCTAATTGCCTTAATCCCTTTATTTCGATAAAATCTTCACAATTTGAGTGATATGACGCTTTTTCAGTCTATTTTCCTATGGCTTTGGAAGAAGGATGCGATGACCTATTTGAAATAGAAAACAGCTTATTCGCAACCGGTGCGAATAAGCTGTTATTCTTTTATGACTACCGTATACCCTAACTTATCAGCCTTTAACCTCAACATAGCCTGTATCCGTCCGCACCGTAACCTTTTTGCTGCCATTGCCGATTGAGCCTTTGGCCTTATTATGGCTGGTTCGTTGTTGTACGTTCACACCTGGTACATCCAGATTGGCACTGCCGGTGTCCGTACTCAGATCAAAGCTTGCATCCGTTGGTACTGGATCTAGCTTTAGTCGAACAGAGCCCGTGTCTGTTTCGGCGGTAACAGTATCTCCAAGCTCACGCAGTGTCGCTGTAATGCTGCCAGTGTCTGTTTTGAGCTTCACATTGCCCTGCCCGTCATTGAGGTTAATATTGCCTGTGTCTGTTTGCAGATTCAATGTTTTTCCTTCATATCGATCAACAGTAATGCTTCCTGTATCTGTACTAGCAGTTAGCTTTTCTGCTTTCACTTCCTTGAAGTTGATGCTGCCTGTATCTGTGCTAACGGTAATCGCTTTGTAAAGCTTGTCGGGCAAACTGACCTCTGTCCGTAAACGAAGGCTTTTACCGCTGAATAAGCTTTTAAACTCCGTGAGGTCGAAGCCGAAGTTAATGTGTGCCTTGTTATTCATGCATACGTCTACTCGCCAAGTATTCGTCCCTTCTGTCGTAGCCTCAACGGTGCAATTCTGCGCATTTTCAGATCGCGCAGCACCTACTAGACGAACGCTAATTTCATCCGAATTGCTAGGAACGAAGGTGACGCCTGAGATATCATTTTCAATAATCAAGGTATCAATATTGGCTGCTGCTGTCTTCTTCTCGATATCAATGGTTGTGACGCCTGTTTCAAAGTCCAAGGACTGGAAAGATACGGCTGCTCCAATCAGGCCGATCGCAAGGCAGATAAAGCCAGTCACTAAGAAAAATTTCACTTTAGGTTGCATGGCTTAAACCCCCTTTATCAATTTGGCGTTAAATTGGATGTACTTCCAGCTGAGCTTGAAAAACTGCTTAAGCAGCCAAGAGCTAAGCGTTGTGATGATGATCCCTAAGCCGAAGCAGGCTAGGAGAGAGAATGAAATGAATTGGAAGTCACTACCCGTCGTTCCCGCTAAGCTGGTGAGCACGCCGATGACGGGGGCAACCAGAAGGGCGAAGCCTGCAACAAAGAACGCGATCAGCGCAGAGCAAATCCCAACCCAAGGGCCGACAACGAACACAAGATTAAAGAAACCGAGCATAATCGAAATAATGATCGCTTTAAGCCCAGTGTCCGTTTTAGCTGTCGGATAGGGGGGCGGATAAGGGGTGTTATACACAGGAGGGTAATTCGGCTGAGGCGGCTGTGTATAGGCAGGCGGTTCCCAAGCCTCTGGGGCCTGTACAGGAATCTTAGGTCCGATGGCCGGCTCAGGCTGATTAACATAGGGTATAGCTTTCTCTTCTTGCTCTTCGCTTAAATAAGGTGTTTCCTCAGCTTGCGTTACATCGGCCTCGAATGTACTTGTTGTACGATTGAAAGCTTCCTCTTGAACAGGAGGTGCTTCTTTCTGTGCATCCCAGTTCGGAACCCGCGGGTAGCCGAGAGACTGTGAAATCTCGTCTTCGTGCTTGCCATTTTCAACGGCTTTTTGAAATAATTCTTCGTACACTTTTAATATATTGTGGCGCTCCTTCTCAGGAAGTCCGCGCAGGCGATAGTTTAATTCTTTGAAATAATCCGCTTTGCTCATCGTTATGCCTCCTTCAATACTCTTTCCATAGTCTTATCATAAAAGAAAAAAGTCATAATGACGTAGTAACTACAGTCACATGACCTTCATGATTTAATCATAATTATTGTTTATCATTGGGTAGCGAGCGTACTCACGCCATCTTCCACCATAGGCCGCTTTGGCGCAGGGTCATCCGTTTGGAGGTCCTTGCGGTTAGCCGCGATGACCGTAGGTACAGGTGAATACTGATCCTTCGAGATTAATTCTTTGCTCACGACGATGCCGTTTTCCCGTTTGGTTCGATAGGTCTCTACCTTGTAACCGACCTTTCCTGTGCTGATCGGGCGCTCTAAGCCTGGGCTCAAGCTCGGATTGTTCACATATTTGATCGGGGGCTGGATCGTTTCCACAACCTTGGAGTCGATGTCATAGGTGATGGTTGGCGTTTGGTGACCGAAAAGCTTCACGGTAACCGCTGAATCTGTCGTTATGGTTCGAATCCAGACATAGCTATTCGTACTATTTCGGAATTTGAAATTAATATAATTGCTTGCGAATGTGGCATCCTGCCCGAGAGGGACGTAGCTGACAGGGAGGGAGTGATTGCGCCGCTCAACAATTTCAAGACCGCTGCGCAAGACGGCGTTATAGAGCGTCGTGGATACTTGGCATATCCCGCCGCCGATCCCTGGTACGAGGCTCCCATTGAGGATAACAGGGGCTTCCTTGTAGCCGAATTTGGCTTCCGTCTGTTCGATAATCTTGCTGTAATCGAATGTATCGCCTGGTGCCATCAAGTAATCTTGAATGGATGTAGCGGTTACTCGTATATTGTGAACCCGCCCTTCGCCTGACAGAGGGAACACGGTTGTGAATTCGGATATTTTGCCATCGATGCCTTGCTGCTTCAAGGTTGCCAGCGTTACATCGGGGCTCAGCTCGTACACAGGTAAAGTGAGCCCAATGGGTGCGGTATGCGTTAATGTACCTAGGGTAGGAGCGATGCTTTGAAGCTGCTCCTGCAAGTGCGCGGTATCAATTCTTAGCACATTTCGCTCGGGTTCATAGGTAATCTCATCTTGAGATTTAAGGAGTCGCTTGGCGGCAACGGGCTGTTTTGAATATAGCTCCTTCCAAACATTTTTGACAGTAGCAGTAAGTTGAATGGCATCTACCGAGACAGGCAATGGGATTGTCGCATTTCGCAGGGTCCAGCGCGCTTTGGCACGCTTGAAGGGTGATCCGCCTGTTAATTGCTGCAGGGATTGTGTGAGGACGCTCCTGTCATATCGAATGCCTAGTTGTCCAAGGGGCAATTCTTTGGCAGGAATATCGGGATAAGATGTGTGCAAAAGGACGGGGAAAGAGGATAGTCGATTCAAGCGTTGCTCCGATTCAGATTGAAAAGACACATAGGACATTCCGCCTACGCGCCAGCCAGCAATCGTGACATTAGCAGGGAAGGTAGATTGAGATCCATATATATAGAGTGCAATCCCGCACGTGACTAACAAAGCAAGAGCGACAGAGAAATAGAGAAGGGGGTTTCTGAATGAGCGTGTCATGAAGAGCCACTCCTTTACATACGAATGTGATACGGCCTGTCTCTCTATATGTATCAATCTATATGCCAATTTAGTACAGAATCCTGTTTCGGCTAAAATATGTACAAACCATGGTATAATGACGGTATTCCCCATGAATTTCAAAGTGGATTTAGAAGGATTTTCACCTTTTGTGTCGAATGGATATAGGCTATCTATATAATTAGGATGTGATATTGTGATCGAAATGCAGGACGTATGGAAAACATACGCCAACGGGACTAATGCATTAAGAGGAATTAATGTAAAAGTGGACCGCAATGAATTTGTCTATGTGGTTGGACCTTCAGGCGCAGGTAAATCTACTTTCATGAAGTTGATGTATAGAGAAGAAAGACCGACCAAAGGCCAAATATTCGTAAATGGTTTTAATTTAGAAAAACTAAAACAACGCAAAATTCCCTATGTACGTCGGAATATAGGCGTTATTTTCCAAGATTATCGTTTGCTACCGAAATTAAATATTTTTGAAAATATAGCTTTCGCCATGGAAGTTATTGAGGCACCTAAAAAGCAAATCAAGAAACGCACCATGGAAGTCCTTGAGCTTGTTAAGCTGAAGGATAAGGCAAACTCATTACCATCGCAGTTATCTGGCGGCGAGCAGCAGCGTGTTGCCATTGCCCGGGCAATAATAAATAGTCCATCCGTCATTATCGCCGATGAACCGACAGGGAATTTGGATCCTGAAACATCATGGGGCATCATGAAATTGATGGAGGAAATTAATTTCCGCGGAACAACGATTGTCATGGCTACACATAACAAAGAAATCGTAAATACGATGCGTAAGCGCGTGATTGCGATTGAGAATGGCCTTATTGCTCGGGATCAATTACGGGGGGAATACGGCTATGAAGATTAGTACAGTTTCTCGACATCTGCGAGAAGGTACGAAAAATGTCGTGCGAAATGGTTGGATGACATTCGCTTCGATTAGCTCCATCGCGATTTCCCTATTTATTCTTGGTGTTTTCGTACTGATAACTTTAAATGTGAATGATGTAGCTACACAAATTGAGCAGCAGGTCGAGATCAATGTGTATCTGGAGGTTAACACCGCTCAGGACCAAATCACGACGCTCCAAACGCAAATCCAAGCAATCCCGGAAGTGAAAACGATTAAATTCGTTTCAAAAGCAGAGGGACTTGTTTATTTGCGAGAAAAGCTTGGCGATAGTGGCAAGGCACTTTTAGATGGTTTCGAGGGGGATAACAATCCGTTGAACGATGCGTTCACGATTGAAGTAGACGACCCGCGAAATGTTGCCAGTGTTGCCGACCAAATCTCTGCGCTTAACATCGGCAAGGATCCCAAGCCGATTTATAAGGTGAATTACGGCAAAGGTACCGTAGAAGCGCTGTTTAAAGTGACGAAGATTGCTCGCTGGATCGGTATTGGTATCGTTGTGTTGCTTTCCTTTACAGCGGTATTCCTCATCGCGAATACGATCAAAATTACGATCTTGGCTAGAAAACGTGAAATTTCGATTATGAAGCTCGTGGGTGCGACGAACTCGTTTATTCGTTGGCCGTTTTTCATAGAAGGTGCGTTACTTGGCTTCATTGGATCTGCTGTCCCAACCGCAATTATTCTTGCAGGTTATTGGAAATTGCTAAACTTGAGCTCATTGAATTTGAATTTATTGATGATTAAATTAACACCTTTCGAGAATATTGCGCCAACGATGACTGTTTTGTTGATCGGTCTAGGTATTGTTATCGGAGTATGGGGTTCACTCATCTCCGTCCGCAAATTCCTCCGCGTTTAAAAGTAATCTTGATTGAAATTGGGGTAGAGTGTTCCTCTGCCTCCTTTTTCATCTTCTTTTTCTTTTTCCATTTTCAAAGATTCATAGATTTGTAGATTCAGAACGTAAGAGATTCAAACCATATATGCAGCATAAAACGCTTGAAAATGGGGAGGCTACGTGCTTGAAGAAGAAGATTCTACCTGTCGTGTTGACATTAGGAATGGCCATATCGCTTACTATTCCACATGCAGCGAGCTATGCCGCTACGTCAACGGAGAAGATCGATCAGCAGTTAACGCAGCTCAAGAAGCAGAAGGCGGAAGCGCAGCAGAAAGCGAATAATGCCCATAATCTAATTACGAAGGTTCAAACAGAGAAAGACCAAACGACGAAGGATATGAACGCCCTTGTCAACCAGGTCAATGAAGCCAGCAAAAAGTTGGCAGAGCTGAATGAACAAATTGACCAAGTGTCGGGCGCCCTGGAAGCGAGCGCCAAGCAATTGGATGAAGCCGAGGCACGTGTGGAAAGCCGCGATAATATGTTGAAATCCCGCGTTCGCTTGATGTATATGAACGGTTTCGTTTCATATATGGACGTAGTGCTGAGCGCAACGAGCTTCTCTGATTTCTTGAATCGGGTCGAAGCTTTGAAATCTATTGTCAATCAAGATAAAGAGATACTAGAGTCCAATATGAAAGATAAAGAGACGGTCATGCAGAAGAAGGCTGATACTGAGAAGCAGCTTGAGAATGTGAAGGGACTATACGCGGAAGCAGATGCGCTGCGGGACGACCTGGAAGCGAAGGAAAAGGCGAAAGAAGTGAAGATTGCTTCTCTTACTAAGCAAGAGAGAGAGCTTGAGGAGATTTCGGAAGAAAGCGATAAGATGATTACGCAGCTGGCGAAGCAAGAGGCGGATTTGCAAGCGAAGAAGCGGGCAGCTGCCAACGCGAAATCACCTTTTACCTATGCAGGTGGCAAGCTTGGGTACCCACTCTCCGTACAAGCACCTATCACTTCCGACTTTATTGCTCGGATCAATCCTATTACCAAGAAGGCTGAGAACCATAAAGGCATTGACTTAGGGACAGCAAAAGGTACGCCAATCCTAGCTGCGGAAAATGGTTCTGTCATCTATGCCTCTTGGATGAATGGCTACGGCAACTGTATTATTGTGGACCATGGGAATGGTTTGTGGACGCTATATGGCCATATTATGAACGAAGGGATTTATGTTAAAGTCGGCGATGTAGTGAAGCGCGGTCAGAAAATTGCTGGCGTGGGCTCCACAGGACAGTCGACAGGCAATCACTTACATTTTGAAGTCAGATTGAATGAAGTACCAAAAGATCCAAAACCGTACCTAAGATAGGACAAACTGGTAACCACATAAGAAAGCATAAGTTTTCGGTTCCCGAAAATAGGCTTTCTTATTGGCGATAAAACCTTCCGCTTAAACGCGGTCGCTCATCCTTGAATGACTTCGATGGAGGTTTTTTCATAAATATAGAGGGGCTTGTCATATACTATAGCAGGCCAACTCAAATTCGGTTTTTGGAAAAAGGATGTGAATTTCGCTTTGCAATTCAAAGGTCGCACGGTCATCGTATTTGTTTTGTTAGCTATGTTTGCAAGCAGCATTGTTACATTAACGATTGTAGATCCATCCTTCACTTGGGGACAGAAAGAACAAACAACGGGTGGGACAGCTACTTCGGTATCCGCTTCGTCTGGTCTCTCAAGCAAGGATTTAAACAAAATCGCAACCACGTTTCAGCTGATTGAAAGCAAGTATTTGAAGCAGCCTGATCATGATCAACTGGTTAACGGGGCTATTAATGGGATGTTGGAATCATTAGAAGATCCGTTTTCCGTTTATATGGATCAGAAGGAAGCGAAGCAGTTCGACGAGAGTATTACATCCTCCTTCCAAGGCATCGGGGCTGAGGTATCGCTCGAGGATGGTAAATTCGTCATTGTATCACCAATTAAGGGCTCACCTGCGGAAAAAGCAGGGATTCAATCCAAAGATGTCGTCCTCTCTGTGAATGGCGATAAATTGGACGGGCTTACCTTAAATCAAGCGGTTATGAAAATCCGCGGACCGAAGGGTACGCAAGCTAAGCTAGATTTATTGCGTCAAGGCACAGGAGATCCGGTGCAAGTCATCGTAGTTAGAGACAATATTGATGTCGAAACGGTATACGGTGAAATGATGCAGGATCAGATTGGTAAAATTGAGATTCGTCAGTTCTCTTCGAATACAGCAGTACGTTTTGCAGAAGAATTGAAAACTCTTGAGGCCAAAGGGATGAAGGGACTTGTCATCGATGTCCGTAACGATCCAGGCGGTCTACTGAACGTCGTTGTTGATATCGTGAATCCATTCGTGAAGAGTGGGGCATCCATCCTTCAAGTGGAGAATCGTGACGGAAAGCGAGAGCCGACACCTTCCACAGGTAAAGGTAAGAATTATCCAGTCACCGTGTTGATCAATAAAGGAAGCGCGAGCGCATCGGAGATCTTAGCAGGCGCGTTCCAAGAAGCGGTGGGCAGTAAAATAGTGGGGGAAACGTCCTACGGAAAAGGGACGGTTCAAGTGACGTTCGAGAAGGAAATGGGCGACGGCAGCAATATCAAGATGACCGTGTACAAATGGCTTACGCCAAATGGTAACTGGATTCACAAAAAAGGCATTACGCCGGATATCCCGATCGAGCAACCGGCTTACTTCAAGGCAGCGCCGCTTACGAAGAAAGAGGTATTAAAACAAGACAGCAACAGCGATGATGTGAAGAATTTGCAGCTGATGCTTGCTGGTATTGGTTTCAATCCGGAGCGGACGGATGGCTATTTCAATGACAAAACAGCGCTGGCCGTCAAAGCGTTCCAACGGACGAATGACCTGCCAGTCACTGGTGAGGTAGATACGGATACAGCGGCCAAAATCGAAAAAACGATTTTAGCACAAATCCGCGATCCGAAGAACGATTCGCAATTGAAAGCGGCTGTCTTTCAAATTCAGAAGCAACTCGGGAAATAATGACCGTTAGTTAATGGAAATTGTTCAGAGCGGCAGGAAATGAGCATTAACAGTCGAAATAGTGTAGGAAGGTTGCTTAGGCGGCCTTCCTATTTCTTTTCATCAAGGAGCCTAGATTCGTATGGATGTGTGGTTTCAATTATTGGACAGAATGCTGCTGGCTGTGGGGCAGTTGTTTGCGAATCCTTTCTACTATATAGGCATTGTATTTATTGTTTTGCATTACAGAAAGCAAATCCAACTAGAACGGAAGCTGTTTCACACGCGTCTTCATTCCTTATTGAATGAAACGTGGCGTGTGGTGCTTTGGGGCTGGGTAGGCGGGCTGGGAGCCTCGGTTCTGCTCTTTTTCGTCGGAATAAACATACAACTAAATGTGGTGATCGTGCTCTGGATCGTCACGGTAGTACTGATGATATTCCGCATCCGATTCCTATGCTTAGCTTATGCAGTAGGGATTCTGGGAATTGTACAAGTGATTTTCTCTTGGTTTCCAAATGAAGCGAGTCTACGCGAGTCCTACGCGATTCTCGAAACCATTGCGAGTGCAGATATCCCATCTCTGTTGGTGATTGTAGGCGTGCTGCACCTCTTAGAGGGTGTACTCGTTGGTTTCCAAGGGGCGAGAATGGCCACGCCGCTGTTCCTTGAAGGAAAGCGCGGGCAAATGATTGGCGGGCAACAGCTGCAAGGCTTCTGGCCAGTCCCGTTGTTTCTCTTAGTGCCGATGGCAGGCGGAAGTGAGCTTGGCTTGCCGTGGCAAACCTTGTTTGCTTCCAATCTGAGCGCAGGCTGGACAATGCTCGCGTTCCCAGCGATGATTGGTTTCACGGAGCTGACGATTTCGAAGCTACCGAAGAAGCAGGCTCGCTTCAGCGCTAACTTGCTCTACGTGTACGGACTCATCCTGCTAGGTGCAGCAGTTGTTGCCCACTACTGGTCGCCGCTGGTGCTGCTAGGCGCTATTCTTAGCATAGCCCTTCACGAAGGGCTGCTGCTCTATAACCAGTGGGTAGAAGCGAAGCAGACGCCCTTCTACATTCACTCCGAGCGCGGGCTCATGGTGCTTTCGGTTGTACCGAACAGCCCTGCCCAAGGGCTAGGCATTGGCGTCGGCGAGATCATCCACAAGGTCAATGGGTACAAAATCAAGTCGAAGACCGATTTGCACGCGGCCATGGGGATCAACTCGGCCTTCTGCCGACTGGAAGTGTTGAACGATCAAGGAGAAGTTCGCTTCTTGAAGCGAGGTATTTTTGCCGGCGATCATCATCAGTTGGGCATTCTATTGGCACCGGATCAGGATGTGCTGTACTTCTTGGAGCAGCGTCCGATACACTTGTTTAGCTATTTGCGAAGCAAATTAACGGGGTTATTACCGAATAATTCAACGAAGTCATTGTGAGAAAGAGCTGTCCTCTGGGTAGAGAAATCTACGGAGAGGACGGCTCTTATTTCACTTGGAACACAACAAAGCCCTATCTCCACAATGTAGTGGATATAGGGCTTCTAAATGACGGATGAATTATTGTACTGGCGTTGTTGGAGCAATATCGTTCCTTAAAACAATGATTTCGACGCGGCGATTTTTACTGCGATTCGCATCGCTCGAGTTGGCCACTTGGGGCATGGTATCTGCATAGGCGGTGGCAATGAATTTGTGATCGTCCAGTTTAGCGGTATCGCTGAAATAGCGAAGCACGGAAAGGGAACGGGCAAACGAGAGTCCCCAGTTATCCTTATAAGGAGACCCGGGAGCAAGCGGTAAATCATCCGTATGACCTTCAATGCTGACCTTACTTTTTAGTGATGGGAAGAGCGAAGCCAGCTTTTGCAGAATCGGGAGGGATGGCGCCTTCAGATCCGCTTTACCCAAATCGAACAGGAATAAATCGTTGAGCGTGATCGCCACACCGCGATCCGTATCTTTGGCGGATACTTGCGCCTCTAAATTTTGATCCTTAATATAGGCTTGTACTTGTTTCAGAAGATCCTGAAGCTCTTTCTCGCGCTTTTCTTTCTCGCTGTCTTCAGGCTTCGTCTTGTCGTCTTTTTCTTCCTTATCAACTGGATTCTTATTCGGAAGATCCTTGTCCGGGCTATCCGCGTTGCCCTGTGTGGGATTCATGGAACCGCTGATACCATGATTTCTGTCCAAGACGGAGTCCGCTTTTTGGAACTGGAGGTTTAAGGCTTGTGCCAATACGGAATACTTTTGAACATCAACTTTACTCATCGCATACATAATAATGAAAAAAACAAGCAGCAGCGTAATTAAGTCAGCATAAGTAATGAGCCATCTTTCATGATTAACATGCTCTTCGTGCTTTTTACCGCGCCTCGCCATTAAATTCATCCTCCTCTACGGCTTTTTTCTCTGATTTATCGTGGAGGAAGGAGTTCAGTTTTTTCTTAATCAATTGCGGGTTTTCACCGGCTTGTAAGGCAAGGATGCCCTCTAGCATCAATTCCATTTCATTGACCATTTCTTTACCGCGGATTTTGATTTTGTTAGCGATGGGCAAATAAACCAAGTTGGCGCTCATAACTCCATAGAGAGTAGCAGTGAAGGCTACGGCAATGGCAGGACCAAGCGTGGCAGGTTCCTCTAGATTACCGAGAACGTGAATAAGTCCCATGACCGTACCGATGATTCCCATCGTTGGCGCATATCCGCCTCCGGCTTCGAATACCTTTGACATATTATTAACTTGGTGTTCGATGGCGTCCATTTCGAGTTCTAGAATTTGTCTAGTCAGCTCAGGATCTGTTCCGTCTACAACCATCAGCAATCCGTCTTTGAGGAACGGGTTCTCATGCTCCTGAGCGCGTTGCTCCAGGGCAAGTACACCTTCTCTGCGAGCGATGGAGGCCATATCAACAATTTCGTTTATGGTTGCTGCAGGATCTCTTTTGACTTGCTTGAAGGCAATGCCGAGTGCTTTGGGGATTTTGGCTAAAATAGAGCTAGGAAAGCTCACGGCAACTGCACCGAAGGTTCCGCCGAACACGATAAGCATGGCGCTGGGGATGATCAAAGAATTGACATGACCGCCATCCCACATATATCCGCCGATTAAACCTACAAGACCTAATAGTAAACCTAATACTGTTGTCAAATCCATGACTTTACCACTCCTAATTAGCATACGAAGAATAGGGTCCAAGACACGCCAAAGCCGCCTTGTGTAAGGCTAAAACAGATAAAGCTGTTTGCATCCATGATTTAAAAATAGTATAATGACAAAACGAGAACAAACATTCTTATGTTGGATAGTTATTTGCAATCCTTCATATAAGTACGAAAAAGTTCCATAGACTTCTATATCGGAATGTCGAATGGGAAAGTTTATAGGATAAAAGTTCGATTTATTTCGACAATGAGGGTGATAATGGATGAGTGAACTCGTCATGAGCTCTAAGAAATTTGAGCTTGTATCAGATTTTCTGCCGCAAGGGGACCAGCCTCAAGCTATTGAGGAGATCGTCCAGAGCATACAAGCCGGCAACAGGCATCAAACGCTGCTAGGTGCAACGGGAACAGGGAAAACGTTCACAGCAGCACAAGTGATAGCGAAACTAAACCGACCAACCTTGATTATTGCCCACAATAAAACTTTAGCGGCACAGCTGTGCAGCGAATTTAAAGAGTTTTTTCCTCATAATGCGGTATCCTACTTCGTTAGTTACTATGATTACTACCAGCCAGAAGCCTACATTGCCTCCTCCGACACTTACATCGAGAAAGATTCCAGCATCAATGAAGAGATCGATAAGCTTCGTCACTCGGCGACAAGCTCCTTATTTGAACGTCGCGACGTCATTGTTGTTGCCAGCGTATCGTGTATTTACGGTTTGGGTTCACCAATGGAATACGGTAATTTGCTGCTCTCTTTACGAGTAGGGATGGAGAAATCGCGCACGGAGATTCTGCACAGACTCGTAGATATTCAATATCAACGCAATGATTTGAACTTTGTTCGCGGCACGTTTCGTGTACGTGGAGATGTTGTGGAGATTTTCCCAGCCTCGCATAGTGAACATGCGATACGCGTAGAGCTATTTGGCGATGAAATTGAGCGCATTACGGAGATCAATGTCCTCACAGGCGAGATCATTGGTCAGCGTGATCATATTGCTATTTTTCCAGCCTCTCACTTCGTGACGCATGAGGACACGATGAAGCGTGCGCTCGTGAACATCGGTCAGGAGTTGGAGGAACGGCTTGCCGAGCTGAAGGACCAGGGTAAGCTTCTGGAAGCCCAACGTTTGGAGCAGCGTACACGCTATGACATGGAAATGATGGAAGAGATGGGCTTCTGCTCAGGTATTGAGAATTACTCAGGACCGCTGACATTCCGTGAGCGGGGGGCAACGCCGTATACGTTGATAGATTATTTCCCAGAAGACATGCTGTTCATGGTGGATGAGTCTCATGTTACTTTGCCGCAAATTCGCGCGATGTTTAATGGGGATAAAGCACGGAAAGATGTATTGGTAGACCATGGTTTCAGGCTTCCTTCTGCTTTGGATAATCGTCCTCTGCGTTTCGAGGAATTCGAAGAGAAGGTCAGTCAGATTTTATATATATCAGCAACGCCAGGACCTTATGAATTAGAGCATTGCCCGACCATGATTCAACAAATTATTCGGCCAACGGGGCTGTTGGATCCGATTATTGAGGTTCGACCAACCAAAGGTCAAATCGATGATCTGATCGCGGAGATACATGATCGTGTTCGCAAAGACGAGCGGGTGCTTGTGACCACCTTAACGAAGAAGATGTCGGAGGATCTGACGGACTACTTTAAGGAAATTGGCATAAAGGTGCGTTATTTGCATTCGGATATTAAGACATTTGAACGGATGTCGATTTTGAGGGACTTGCGTTTAGGGACGTTCCATGTGCTAATCGGGATCAACCTTCTTAGAGAAGGGCTCGATTTACCAGAGGTTTCGCTTGTCGCTATCCTAGATGCGGATAAGGAAGGCTTCCTGCGTTCCGAGCGTTCGTTAATTCAAACGATTGGTCGTGCGGCGCGTAATTCGGATGGTCGTGTTATCATGTACGGAGATAAAATCACCGATTCCATGGCGAAAGCGATATCGGAGACCAATCGTCGTCGAGCGCTACAGGAAGCTAACAATGAGAGATTGGGTATCACCCCGCAGACGATTGCTAAGAAAATCCGGGATGTCATCGAGGCGACCAAGGTCGCAGAGCAGAAATCAGACTATCTGGCTGATGTGAAGGGTGCTAAGATGTCCAAGAAAGATCGAGCATCCCTCATTGAGCGCTTAGAAGTTGAGATGAAAGAGGCTGCGAAGAATCTGCAGTTCGAACGTGCAGCACAGCTGCGTGACGCCATAATGGAAATGAAAGCTGATGCTTAGATTAGGGTTCAGCTTCACATAGGAGAGGAAGGGTATCTGTGTCTAGAGATCAGATCGTTATTAAAGGAGCTAGAGCTCACAATCTTAAAAATATTGATGTCACCATCCCGCGTGATAAGTTCGTTGTTCTTACGGGCTTGAGTGGATCGGGGAAATCATCACTGGCCTTTGATACGATTTATGCGGAAGGGCAGCGGCGCTACGTGGAGTCGCTATCTGCCTATGCGCGTCAATTTCTTGGGAATATGGATAAACCGGATGTCGATTCAATTGAAGGCTTATCGCCAGCCATTTCAATCGACCAGAAAACCACAAGCCGTAATCCACGTTCCACGGTTGGAACCGTAACGGAAATTTACGACTATTTAAGGCTATTGTACGCTCGTATCGGGCGACCGCACTGTCCTACGCACGGCATTGAGATTACCGCGCAAACCGTAGAACAAATGGTGGACCGCATTATGGAGTACCCGGAGCGCACGAAGATTCAAATTCTCGCACCCCTTATTTCCGGCCGCAAAGGTGAGCATTCCAAGCTGTTTGTGGATGTTCAGAAGCAAGGGTTCGTTCGGGTACGGGTGAACGGGGAAACGATTGACCTCTCAGAGAAAATTGAGCTCGACAAAAATAAGAAGCATACGATTGATGTCGTTGTTGACCGTATCGTGGTCAAGGATGATGTCCAAACGCGTCTGGCTGACTCCCTTGAAACAGCGCTGAAATTAGCGAATGGCCGCGTCATCGTGGATATTATGGATAAAGAAGAACTGCTGTTCAGCCAGAACCTGGCGTGCCCAGAATGTGGATTCAGTGTCGAAGAGCTTGCGCCAAGGATGTTTTCTTTTAACAGTCCTTTTGGTGCTTGCCCGGATTGTGATGGTTTAGGCAGTCAGATGATTGTCGACCCAGATCTTCTCGTTCCTAAAATGAAGCTAACGATCGAAGAGGGTGCATTTGAAGCGTGGGCAGGCAGTACGTCCAATTACTATCCGCAGTTTCTAGCTGCCGTTTGTGAGCACTATGGGATTCCTCGTAATGTACCTGTATCAGAGATCAGCAGCGACCAATTGAAAGTGATCCTCTATGGAACCGGCGGAGAGAAAATTCGTTTCCGCTATGAGAACGATATGGGTGCTTCCAAGGAAGCGTTGGTTCCTTTCGAAGGGATTATTCGCAACTTGGAACGCAGGTTCAAGGATACCTTCTCAGAGGGCATTCGCGAACATATCCAGACCTACATGAGCACGAAGCCATGTCCGAAGTGTAAAGGGCACCGCTTGAAGCCTGAAACACTTGCCGTAACGATCAATGGTAAGAATATCTCCTACGCAACCTCCCTTTCCATCGGAGAAGCGGAAGAATGGTTCAAAGGATTGAATTTGAACGAGCGTGAGCTGACGATTTCGAATTTGATTCTGAAAGAAATTCGAGCACGCCTAGGGTTCCTTGTGAATGTCGGACTAGATTATTTGACGATGCACCGTGCGGCAGGCACTTTGTCAGGTGGAGAGGCGCAGCGTATTCGATTGGCTACGCAAATCGGTTCGAGCCTCATGGGCGTCCTCTATATCCTCGATGAGCCGAGTATTGGTCTGCATCAACGGGATAACACACGATTAATTCAAACGCTTGAGCATATGCGGGATCTGGGCAACACACTTATCGTTGTTGAGCATGATGAAGACACGATGATGGCGGCAGATTACATCATTGATATTGGTCCTGGGGCCGGAATTCATGGTGGACAGGTTATTGCCCAAGGTACACCAACAGAACTGATGAAGGATGAGAACTCCTTAACAGGTCAGTATTTGAGCGGCAAGCGATTCATCCCGATTCCAGCTGAGAGACGTAAGCCGAATGGTAAATGGATCGAAGTGAAAGGCGCCAAGGAAAATAACTTGCGCAATGTATCAGCCAAAATACCATTAGGGGTATTCACTTGTGTGACCGGCGTATCCGGCTCAGGCAAGAGTACCTTAATTAATGAAATTTTGTTCAAAACGCTATCCCGTGATTTGAACGGAGCCAAAGTTCGTCCGGGCGAGCATAAAGAAATAATCGGATTAGACCAAGTCGATAAAGTCATCGACATCGATCAATCCCCAATTGGACGTACACCACGTTCCAATCCAGCGACCTACACCGGCGTATTCGATGATATTCGTGATGTGTACGCGAATACGAACGAGGCGAAGGTGCGCGGCTACAAGAAAGGCCGCTTCAGCTTTAATGTGAAGGGCGGCCGATGTGAAGCTTGCCGCGGGGACGGCATCATCAAGATCGAGATGCACTTCCTGCCAGACGTTTACGTACCTTGCGAAATCTGCAAAGGCAAACGCTACAACCGCGAGACGATGGAAGTGAAGTACAAGGGCAAGAGCATTTCTGAAGTGTTGGAGATGACGATTGAAGACGGCTGCGAGTTTTTCAAGAACTTGCCGCGCATTCATCGCAAGCTGAATACACTTCTCGATGTTGGCCTGGGCTACATGACCCTCGGCCAGCCAGCAACCACGCTGTCAGGCGGCGAAGCCCAGCGTGTGAAGCTCGCGGCGGAGCTGTACCGCCGCAGTACAGGCAAGACGATCTACATTCTGGATGAGCCCACGACGGGGCTGCACATCCATGATATCGATCGTCTGCTGAAGGTCCTTCACCGCCTCGTAGAGAGCGGTGAGACGGTACTTGTCATCGAGCATAACCTCGATGTCATTAAGACGGCGGACCACCTCATCGATCTAGGACCCGAAGGTGGTAACCGCGGGGGCTTGATCGTGGCGGCAGGTACGCCTGAGGAAGTCGTGAAGGTGGCCGGGTCCTATACCGGCCAGTACTTGAAGCCGATCCTCGAGCGGGATCGCGTGCGCTCTGAGGACTATGCAAAGCGATTGGATGTCCTAGAAGGCTCCGTTAGTTAAAAAGCGACAAAAAGCTTGGAATTTGGTGTTTCATAAGCCAATTCCAAGCTTTTTTCGTTTCAGTCTTCTTATGTAAGCAGAATATGTCAAATTTATGTGGAATCGTCATTATAGAATTTTGCTAATACTTAATTGAATGAGTCAGGCTTCGACAATTTAACCCTCTATCCTTTTCTATGCTATTAGGCCTATAATAATAGTAAGTAACAGTGAACATCTCCCTCTCCCTCTACCTAACCATTGACATGATGATTGAGAGATATAGCAGTTCTAATCTAATTCACGTTGTGGAGGCTAGTAATATGAAACTGACGTTAGAGCTTCAGGAAATTGTATCTGCTTTAGGGATTGATCCTTTCCGATTTCTAGCATGGCAGGAAAAAGAGCTAGCCTACGCCCGATTAAACGAATTCCCGGACGCTGAAGATCACCAAGATGCGTTAGCCGTGTAAGGACGGTCCTAAATGTCAATCGATATAAGCCCGTACGGTACTCTCCGTACGGGCTTTGTCGTACATAAACCGGGAAATCGATGTCAAACATAGAATGGAAACTTCGGTAGGAGCAGAGTTATAAATCGTCGCCTAGATGGACATTTTATACCTACGAGGGAAATTAAAGAAATCAGGACCTTATGCCCCCAAAATGTGCGCCCGACCCAAACAAAAGGTGACAAACTTGTTACACATCGATGCAACTACTTGCATCTCGTGTCCAATCGAGCTAACATAGTATTAAAATAGCAGGACGTGTGCCTTGCACCGAGTTACTATAAGGAGGTTTCACCATGTTATTCGCAGAAGCAGCTGAAGCATCAACAAGCACGTATACAAGCTTTGATATCTATGTGTTGATCTTCACAGTGATTATTGGTATTGCCGTTATCCGACAATTGATCAACCCTAGAAGAAATCTCTTTGCGCTCGGATTTGCAACTGTATCACTACTCGTATTCCTCTTCATGGATGTTATCATGATCAAAGGTTGGTAGTACATACAAGCAAACAAAAGCCCGCTGGACTTTAGATCGTAAGATCTTGAAGCCTGCGGGCTTTTTGTCTTATATCACACCCACCACATTTCACCAAGAGGTTCCTTGATGAGCACTTGTTGTAGGTTTTGTACGGCTTTGGAGAAGCCTTCGTCAACGGACATCAAGCCGTCTTCGTGTTCAATACTAACGACATAGTCATAACCAACCAGACGCAATGCGCTGATGATGTCTGCCCATACCTTCATATCGTGGCCGTAGCCAACAGAACGGAACTGCCAAGAACGATCCAGCATGTTCGCGTAGGATTGCATGTCAGTTACACCGAAACGGTTCGTATTATTGTAATCATGCGATGTATCTTTGGCATGGAAATGGTGAATTGCGTTAGCGCGACCGAGGATTTGAACCGCTTGAACCGGATCAATTCCTTGCCACCACATGTGGCTCGGATCCAAGTTAGCGCCGATCACTTCACCTGCAGCTTCGCGAAGACGAAGAAGGGTAGCTGGCGTATGTACGGAGAATCCACCGTGCAGCTCTAGACCGATTTTGATATTACGATCTGCAGCGAATTTACCTGTTTCTTGCCAGTAAGGAATGACTTTGTTCGTCCACTGCCAGTCCAAAATCTCTTGGAAATCATTCGGCCAAGGCGCTACCGGCCAGTTCGGATACTTTGCGTCCTCGTGGTCACCCGGGCAGCCGGAGAACGTGTTAACAACAGGGACTTCAAGGCGCTCAGCTAATTCAATCGTTTGTATAATAGCATCGTGAAACTCTTTCGCGATGTGTTTTTGCGGGTGAAGAGGGTTACCGTGCGCACTTAGTGCGCTAATCGTCAAGCCGCGGGACTCTACCGCGTGTTTAAAAGCTTTTAGTTTTCCTGCATCAGCAAGCAGCTCAGCTGGGTTGCAATGGGTATTACCTGGGTAGCCACCTGTTCCAATCTCAACAGCTTCCAAGCCTTTTGCAGCAATATAATCCAACGCTTCCTCGAAAGGTTTTCCACCGAAAAGAACCATAAAAACGCCTAACTTCATTCGATTACACCTCCATAATTGATAAAAGAATCAGATCAAATTATACCACTATCATCCAGTAAAATGAAGCAAGCCTTTATAGATTCGAAGCACCGTATCATAATTCGAGCTGTAAATAATGACCGAGAACGTAACCAGTGTTTGCGTAACGAAACAACGGAAGTAGAAGTAGGTTTTGGATACCTTTTTCTTATTCACAGTGGTGAGTTTGAAGATATTCTCGACCGCAATAATAATGCCGTGGTACAACCCGTAGAGGAAGTACAGCCACGTAAAGCCATGCCATAAGCCCATAAGCACCATGATCAGGATGGAGAGGCTTGCGGTTAGCCCGACAGAAGGAGTTTTGCGTGAGAAGAACATAAAGATGTGATCTCGGAAAAAATCACCCAGCGTGGCATGCCAATTCCGCCAAAACTGCGTCATGGAAGGCGAGAAGAGAGGCTTTTTGAAGTTCTCAGGCATCGTATAGCCCATCAATCGTCCAAAGCCAATGGCCATATCGGAATAGCCCGAGAAATCGAAATATATGAGCGCATAGAACCAAACTAACAGAAATAACGATTGATGCGTGTGAAGCTCCTGCTTCAAGACGTGGTCGAAAACTCCAGTCATCCAGGTTACGACGACAATCTTTTTAAATAGGCCTAGAATAATTCGCTTAATACTGTCTTCAAAGAGCTTGGCATCTACGGTGTAAGGCTTTTTGCTGTCGGCCATGAAATCACGGAATTTCAGGATCGGTCCGGACGTAAAGGTCGGAATGAACAAGAGATAGTTCGCATAATCAATGGCCGGCACTTCGCCTTCTTTTCCAAAGAAATAAGCGAAATAATACGAATCAATCACTTTGAGAACATTGTAAATCAGACCTAAATAGATGATGGCATCGAACAAGGGATTGCTGAAAACTCCCATAACGAAAAAACGAACACCGAGGAAGACGCCCACGATATTCGCGGCGATTCCCATAATAAAGGTGGCTTTCCGCCAAAGCGTCGTACGGCAAAGATACACAAAGCCGAAATAATTAATAATGGTAAAAGCGGCATAGAAAACGACCAACTTCTTACTAAATAGCAGTAGAAAGCAGAGGCTGAATATGATCATCAAAATGCGCTTATTATCCGCCCACTTGCGGGTGAGCATCAGAACGGCAATCATGCCACTCATCGCGACCATCGCGTTCATGTGCATATAAAACATAGCTAAAGAACTCCTCGCTTGCTAGAACTGATCTTAGAACTTTTCATAAATGAACAATCCCTTGCCGGTAAAATAGATGAAAACCAAGTAAAGCATCACGAGGTAGATGAGGATTTCGACGGTTTTCCTAAGGAATTTAACCATGTGTCAACCTCCTTCGTAAATAGCGGTGCTCCCTCTTCGCGGTTCAAGTGGACGAGGTCATGGAAATAACGCGGCTCATAAGTATGCATGAGATCCAGTGTCGGAACATTCGCTGCCTTAAGCTGGTCATTGACCGCTTCCCTCAGTGAAGCCACATAGGGCGGATCGGCGTAGCCTTTGTTCCACGGCATCCAAATCACACGCAGCGCGAGCTCATGCTCATCGGCATACTGGAGAACCCACTGTAGGGCATCCAGATTGTCCTTAAAATCCTTCAAGGTCATGGCGCCGAACCGTTTATCGTAGTCGTCCCACTTGGTCTTCAGGGCAGCGTCGTCCTTACGACCTGGGTACAACTCCTTATCAATCCAACGCGGCTCATAGGCAAGACTGCCTTTGCTCAAATTGCGAGCAAATTCCACGCCTGAATCACGGAAGTAATCACGGTACGTATACACATAAGGCTGGTACCATGGCTTGAACCACTGGTAGGTAGGATCCGTTTCCAAAGGGTCCAGCATGGTATGCACATCGATCCCGATGACAAGCTCCTCTTTCACCTGGTAGAGGTTGTCCTTAAGGATTCCCTTTAAGTCGGTCAGCTTGCCGTAAGAAAGCCCCATCTCAACCAAATGGGCGTCAGACTTCTCTTCGATATACGCGCCTGTCACAGCCGAATTACCGAAGAAAACCGGACCCGTGTGGGACCAGCTGTGATGGTAGAGCGTTTTGGTAAAGTCGTTTTTGTAAAAACGGCGTGAAGACGCCATCGGGTTCCACCAGGAGATGAGCAGGTCGGAGACGACGATGGCGAGCAATAGGCCGAGTGCAAAGCTGTTTTTTTTAAGAAAAGTAGTTACTTTCAATAGAATCACTCATTATCTTCGTAGTGGTTAAAATGAAACCCAAGGACTCGTTCGTATAGGACGAGAACCCTGGGGTAATTAAAGTGCGAATTACAAAGCCTTCTCTTGCCAAGCGTGGAACTGCTCACGGAACGTGGCAGGCCATTGCTGCTCATCGAGACCGTACTGCGCGAGGAACGCGAACGCCCAACGCTCAATACCGAAGCCTACGCAGCCTGTAACAGCGTTACGTTTGCCCATTTTAATATTAAACGCATTGCCGAATGTGTTGCTATGGAAATTGACAGAGGAGCAGGCAATAGATTTCTTCACATGAGGGATGTTCAAGCGAAGCTCATACTTCATCTCCTGGTTACGTTGGAAGGATGCTTTCACTTGGAAATCGTTCGTGAAGAACGGATCGTTCGCGATCTCCATCATGCTGTCTACGTTCCACTCAACGGCCAATTCTTTGAGATATTCAATCGACTTCAAGCGATTCTCTTTCACGAACTCAGGCTTACCGACGAAAATAATTTCGCGCATCGAGAAGTCGAGTAGGCGTCCGAAGTCGGAGTGGTTTTTGGACTCGAAACGATGACATTTCGCAATTGCCGTCACGACAATGCCGTCGCCTTCCAAGGTTTCGTTCTCCAGCCCTTCATAGCAGTGATAGCACGTGGAAGGGTTCATCATGAAGTTAGGCTTCACCATGTTGTTATCCAGCGCCAATGGCTTCTCCTGGTCCCAACCGCCAGCTTCGCGGATAGTTTGGGAGAACGCTTCGATGACATCGAGATCTTCACGCAGATGTGTTACGAAATGAATGTGCTCTGGGAACGAAGTGAAATGATTCGTTTTGTTCAACGTATGACTGTTGATGACCGCAGGATATTGTTCCTCTTGCACACCTTCGAAACGTCTAGCGATTTTGCTAACGAACGAGTAGTCAAGAAAACGCATCAAGCTGGAGAAAGGCTCACGGAAAATGAAGAGACCGGGCTCTAACACCTTAATCGCCTTACGCTCAGCGAGCTCAGCAATAATGTCGCCTTCATACGGCGTGTCGACTTTATTTTCGAACAAAATATTTTCTTTAAAACCGAAATCACCATGGGAGAAACGCTCAATAAGGCGCTCAACTCGTTCCGTAATACCCTTATCGCCGTTTGGTGAGTTGTGGGTGATGATGATGTGTTCATCGATCAAAACGATTTCTTGAATATGCTCATCTGCGAAAGCAGAGGCATATTTGACTTGACCGTGCTGGCTTTCAGCTAAACCCGCCAACGAAATTTTAACTGTATTCATCAGTTGCTTACCTCGCAGTCTTCTTAGTAATAAATTCGGCAATTTCATTCACCGTGTTCATGGGATAGAGCATGAGATCCTGATTCGTCACTTGCAGGTTGTACGTTTTCTCAATGTGAGCGATGAGGGCTGTTGCCCCTACGGAATCAATGAACCCATAATCGAATAAATGAACATCAACATCGAAATCATCGTCATCCTCGGCAATTTCGTAACGCTCGCGAATATGCTGCTCTAGCTCTTCTAATAAATTAGACATGGGGGGAAGCCTCCTGATTTCAATAAAAGTAGGTAAATACTAATATGGTTACTGCGCATTCGCGACAGGGCCGGTAAAGGTAAGTGTCGTTATGTCCCCGTAGCGGGTCACTGTGTAAGTCTTCGTTGGAGCATCATAGACAATTGTAGCATCGTCAGAAGCATCGAACTTGAGCTCACTAGGACTAAAGAATTTGACTTGCTGCAGACCCGCAGATTCAAGTTTCAAATCATAGTTGCTTCCTTCACTTGTAAGGGTAAAAGGGACATTCGAACGCACAACATGGAACTGCTGGGCCGAAGAGCCTACGCGAATTTCAGCTTTCTTCGCTAATCCTAGATAAAATTTGTTCTCTATCGTGGTGTAAATGTCTGAATCACTTTGCAGGGAGTAGGGGGCTAACTTATCCCCTTTTTCAATAATAACCCCTAAGGTATCGGCATACGACTCGGATAAACTAGAAACACCCGATGAATCAGGTGACAGCGTAGCATGGAAGTGCGGACTGCCTTCGCTAAGACGATCCTTCAATCGATCCCACAAGTAGGAGCCCCAGGATTGACTGATCTTAACATCGCTTTGCATTGCGGTTAGGAAGGATTGAGCCATCTGGGTTTCGGACATAAAGTTATAATCATGCTTCGTACGAAGTTTGTCAAAGTATTCAGCAAATTCCGTTAAGCTGGCAACCTTCTGAGTGTCAGGGAAATGGTACTCAATATGCTCGAAATAATCAATCGGCATATCTAACTTCGCCATCGACTCGAAGATATCGGTGTTCGCATTGTCGCCCGCCGGCCTCAAGACTGGTGTAGGTGCATGAATGAGCATCGTTGCGTCGGTTTTTCCCTTCTCATCTTGTAAAAGAAATGGAAGCGACCAGATCGATTCTGGACGGGAGAGCACAGGTGATTCGGAAGGTAAGAATCCGAAGTTGTACCACATGCCTTTTCCTTTTTCCGTAAGCAAGGTCTGAGCATGATCCTCATTATTGACGCGCCAAGTATGTTGGTTCGTTCCCGGATGTAACCAAGGAATACCAAGCTTCTCAAACGCTTGTTGATGG
Organism: Paenibacillus sp. P4_A9; assembly: GCF_056402415.1. Classification (NCBI taxonomy): domain Bacteria; kingdom Bacillati; phylum Bacillota; class Bacilli; order Caryophanales; family Paenibacillaceae; genus Paenibacillus; species Paenibacillus sp. P4_A9. The sequence continues at coordinate 30,110 of NZ_JBFUHL010000017.1, read as the reverse complement.
AGGTTGAACTCTGTGCTCTCGTCATCAGCACTCTTAAAATTATGCACAAAAGTATGCGGATTTAGTTGTAAATGGTTTTTCTGCGCATATTGAATGAACTCGTTTAATTCCGCTTTATATGGGAAGTGCGGGTCATCGATCGACACAGGAGATCCGAATTCGATACCACCCACAATGAGATCGTCATTGCCATCGTGATTGAGATCCAGCCATAAAGGGACCGAGTAATGCCCAGCAACCAAAGCATGGTTGCCGACTTGGTTCAAGGTTGTCCCTGCGAGGGGACCCATCGCCGTCCAAGCGCTGTTATCAGTGCCTTGTAGGAACACCTGTAGGTCCCCGTCGCTGCTGCCGACCACGAGATCCGGTCGGCCGTCGCTGTTCATATCACGCACCGCTGGCGCGGCGTGCGTGGCGCTGTTGGGCAGCGTCGCAATCACGCTGCCTTGGTTTAGATCCAGGGCCGCTGCGCTGCGGCCCTGGTACAGCCACACTCGCCCATCGGCTGCGCCTAGGGCGAGATCGAGCTTGCCGTCGCCGTTCACATCGGCGACGCTCGGGGCTGCAGGCCCTCCGGGCAGCTGCAGCGGGTCCCCGCCCGCGGTCATCAGTGCCGCGGGCTGTCCGAACCTGCCGCTAGCGAGCTGCGGCAATAGCTTTACCGCGCCGGACTCGTCGGAGACGACGAGGTCCGTGCGGCCGTCCCCGTTCACGTCGGCGGCGTGAACGGCACTGTAAGGGCTGAGCTGGAGCGGTGCGCCGCTCTCCAGCAATAACTTCGCAGGCGCGCCGAACGTGTCGGGCAGCGCCATGCCCTTCGGCGGCGGCTCGCTTGCGTAAGCCGCCGCATCTGGACCTTGATTCGTGTAGACATACACGAATCCATCACTGCTGCCAGCCAACAAGTCCGTGCGGCCGTCGCCGTTCAGATCCGCGGCGGCGGGGTACGCGCGGTACGGCAGTTCAATCGCGCTCGCCAGATCGCGATCTTGTGGAAACGTGGCTTGCCTTAGCGGAATGCCGGCAGCCATCACATGCAGACCGCTCGCGTAGCCAGAGCCGGGCAGCTCACCAACGAACGACGGCTTCGCGTTCGTTCCTGTGTTCAGCTGCACCGTCACGCTCTCGCGCCATTTCCCCCAGTAGAAAGCGCTGCGCACGAGCGTAAACGAGGGAACCTCGTTATATTCCTTGAGCTTCTCCGCCCAAGCAATGCCGTCCTTTTGCCCGAACGCCGGCATCGCCTCAAAATGATTCTGAAAAGCCATAGCCGGCCTGCCATAAGGGCCAAGGCTCTTCTTTACACTGAAGCCGAGCGTTTCTTTAGAGACATAAGCCAGCAGTTCGCTGCGGTATTGCATGTTCGCTGCGGCCCAAGCAAAGTTAAAATAAGGCTCAATCGGCAGCGCTCTTTTATTGAAGTAAGTCGTTCCAGGTTTCGGCGGGCTTTCCGCTTGGTATTTCGCTGCTAGCTGAGCAAAGCCTAGCTTCAGATCCGCACCGCTCTTCATGTCATAGCCCGTAGGGAAGTAACGGTTCGGCAGGAAATTGCTGCTGATTAGCACGGCACCTTGGCCGACACGATTGTGCAGGACAAGGGAGATAGGCTGCTTCGATTCAACCGATTTATGCAGGTTGACAACGGATTGTCCCGTGGAAGGAGTGAAGCCGTATCCAAGATGAAATCCGGGCATATCGTTCATGGAATTATGTTGGAGATAGCTTTGTGTAAACAATTGCAATGTTTGCTGAATGCCCTGCAAATTAACAGGTACCTGTGGATAGCCGAACAGCAGCGAGTCTACGGTTAGAGGCTTTAAAGCTAAGTTGCCTAGGGGCACATTTTTCAAATCAACAAGCCCTGCAGCACCAAGGAAATCGAGTGGAAAGCGGTCAGCGAACTCATTTTCGAGCAACAAATGACCACCCTGCTTCACGAAAGCGATCAGCTTATCCGCTTGCTTGGCCCAAGCAGCATCCTGTGCTAGCGCGGGGTCCAGGTACAAAGCGTCGTAGGTACGAAGCTGGCGAGTTGAAGACGGGAGCAAGCTCTTTCTATCAATTTGAACGCCGGCTTGTAAGGTTTGCTCGAAATTACTATAAGCAGCAGTATCATAAGTATCCCCGCTCGTTGCGTAAAGAAGCTTAGTTTCCTCGACTTTTGGCAAAAATAGAAAGATTAGCACAAGAGCTAAAATGCCAAGGCTTAACCCGATCAGTAGTTGAAGTACACGGATTTTCGACAAATTCAAAAGGATCCCTCGATTGCTAAAAAGGTCACTATCCTTGCCATTATAGCATTCATAGATACGTTTGTTAACTTATAAAGGCATGGAAACGGAGTGCTTTGTCGGATATTGGCTTTGCGTGCAGTTATCCCCTGCCCTAGATTCCTACCTATTGTTTCTGTTACACTAAAGAGAAGACTTTGAGGGTTACCCGAGGATTGATATTGAAAGGATTTGCTGCCATGCGTACGATACGCAGAGAAGATGTAGAATTATTGGCCCCTGCGGGGGATTGGGATTGTTTGCGAGCGGCTGTTGCCAATGGGGCGGATGCCGTGTTTTTTGGTGTGGAGAAATTTAATGCAAGAGCGAGAGCGCATAACTTTACGATGGCGGAGCTGCCGGATATTATGTCGTTCCTTCATCTATATGGTGTGCAGGGCTTCCTGACGTTTAACATTCTCGTATTCGAGGAAGAGTTGAACGATGCGAAGCAGTTAATTGAAGCGTGTGTTGATGCAGGCGTGGATGCAGTGATCGTGCAGGATTTGGGCTTGGTTAAAATGATTCGTGAAATCTCCCCGGATTTCCCGATTCACGGTTCAACGCAGATGACGATTACATCGCCAGAGGCTGTTGAATTTACGAAACCGTTCGATATTGAACGTGTCGTTCTTGGACGTGAGAATAACTTGAAACAAATTAAACAAATTGGTGATCAAGCGAAGCTTCCAATGGAAGTCTTCGTGCATGGTGCCCTTTGTGTGTCCTATTCGGGCCAATGCTTAACCTCCGAAATGTGGGGTGGCCGCTCCGCTAACCGTGGCGAATGCGCGCAGGCTTGCCGTTTGCCGTATGATCTGATGGTGGATGGCGTGCAAAAACCGATGGGTGACGTGACGTATCTATTGTCGCCAAAGGATTTGGCGGCGATTGAAATCGTACCTGAGCTGATCGAAGCGGGTGTTCGTTCTTTCAAAATTGAAGGGCGTCTGAAGACCCCTGAATATGTAGCAAATGTCGTGAGCAAATATCGCAAAGCGATTGATCGTTATTTTGATGGGCTGGACGCTCGTCCGTCGCGTGAGGAAGTGCGTGAGCTGCAGCAAAGCTTTTCACGCGGATTTACCGTTGGATTCCTGCAAGGAACCAACAATAAGCAGTTGGTTGACGGCACGTTTCCGAAGAGCCGCGGGGTTTTCGTGGGCCGTATCAAGCAGATTCTGCGCGATGGTGTGATCTGTGAGCTTGAAGCACCGCTGAAGCGTGGTGACGGGCTGGTCTTCGACGCGGGGGACCCGACGAAGAAGGAAGAAGGCGGGCGCATCTACGATTTGCGCCGCAAAGGCGAGAAACTCGAAGGCGAAGCCGAGGGTGGACTTATCGAGATCGTCATGGGACGCAACGATGTAGAGCTTGGCCGTCTTCATGTGGGTGACCGCATCTGGAAGACGAACGATCCAGCGCTGGACAAACGTCTGCGTCAGACGTTTGAGACCGACAAGCCTTACCGTACATTCCCGGTAAGCGTGAAGGTAAGCGGCGTCCTTGGCGAGACGCTCAAGAGCTGGTGGACGGATGTAAAAGGCGGTCACACCGTCTTCGTACAATCCGAGCTTCCGCTGGTTCAAGCGGAGAAAAGACCTATGGACGAACAGCTCTTCACCGAGCAGTTCGGTCGCCTGGGCGGCACGATTTATGAGCTTGCCGAGCTGGATGTCCAGCTAGACGGCGCGTTGATCGTGCCAATGCGTGAGCTGAACAGCATGCGCCGCATGGCTGTCGAGCTGATGGAAGACGAGCGGCAGAAGCCGCGCGCGTACATCAAGCGTGCAGTCGGCGTGTATGATGACGTGCCTGCTTCGGTGACCGAGCATCACGCGGCTGTTACCGCCGTTAATGCACCTGCATTATCTCCCGCGGACCGCAGCGCGGTCGAGTTGACTGCATTGTGCCGTACCCTGGAGCAAGTAAAGGCTGTGTTGGCGAAAACTGATGTCAGCTTGATTTACGCTGATTTTGAATTTATTAAGCAGTTCCCTGCTGCAGTTGAAGCCGTGCATGCCGCTGGACGCAAGATCGCGCTAGTGACACCGCGGATTCATATGCCTGGGGAAACGGGCTATTTTAACAATATACTCAAGCTTAAGCCAGATGCGGTTCTCATTCGGAATACAGGCGCAGCTTTCTATTTCTTGAAGCATCGTCTTGAGCATCCAGATGCACCGCAACCGCAGTTGATTGGTGACTTCTCCTTGAATGTTGCTAACCATAAGGCGGCAACTTTGTTCTTGGAAGCGGGTCTGTCGAAGGTAACGCCTTCGTATGATTTGAACATTCAGCAGATGGTTGATTTGCTTCGTCGCGCAGAAACATCCAAGCTCGAAGTCGTCATTCATCAGCACATGCCGATGTTCCACACTGAACACTGCGTGTACTGTACGTTCCTGAGCGAAGGTACAGACTTCACGAACTGCGGTCGTCCTTGCGAGGAGAAACGTGTGTCCTTGCAGGACCGTGTGGGTATGTCCCATCCCGTGCGCGTAGATGAAGGCTGCCGGAATACCGTGTACAACGCGGTAGATCAGTCCGGTGCGGAATATTTGAATCATTTCATGGACTTGGGCATTCGCTCCTTCCGAGTAGAGTTCCTAGAAGAGACACCGGAGAAAGTAACGGAAATTCTCGATTTGTACCGCCGCGCGATCGATGGTCAAATCAACGGCACGCAAGTGTGGCGTTCGCTGAAGGCGACGAACCAGTTGGGTGTAACGAAGGGTACTTTGGTGAAATAGATAGCTACAGATAATGTACGATTTCTAGACCGTCTCCCGACGATTATGTTGGAGGGCGGTTTTTTTGTCGTGTTAATGGGAGTGGCAATGGATAGGCACTACCCTTCCTAGAAAATCCCTATATTCTGTAGGGTAAAACCTAAACATCCTAGGGTATGAAACCAGCGATGCAGACGATATAATAACTCGCGAAAGCGCTTTATTTTGTTAATCATACATAAACAAGGGTGGTGCAGCATGCCTACACATAAGCAAGAAACAGATCTTTGTTGGCTTCGATACGAGCAAATGAATGAGGCCGCTTTACTAGAAACCTACCGAACGTGGTGTCAGGAAATTGTTACGTATACGATATCCGAAGTATTTCAGACAGCTGCGCATGAGCTCCATGAAGGAATCTCAGCGTTGCTTGGCGTTGCGCCTGTCCATTCAGAAGCACCGACGAAATCACACTCGATTCTGCTTGGCGTCAAAGATCAGACGACTGCGCTGGATCATCTTTTGGATGCCGAGCGCGTGGCAAGCATACAGGAAGATGGTTATCTGATTCAATCCATAGAAGCACCAGGACACAGCTATATCGTCCTCATCGGCGGCTCCGATAAAGGCGTGTTATACGCCGTGTTCGAACTGCTTCGCAGGCTCCAATGCGGAGAAACGATCGAGCAGCTCGCCATTACTAAGAATCCAGCGAATCGCCTGCGGATGATGAATCAATGGGATAACATGGACGGCAGCAATGAACGTGGGTATGCGGGTCGCTCCATTTTCTTCGAGGATAATGCCATCTTAAAGGATCACACACGCATTCGTGAGTACGCTCGCTTGCTCGCATCCGTAGGCCTCAATGCAATCTCGATCAATAACGTGAACGTACATCGCCGGGAAACGATGCTGATCACAGAAGAATTGCTGCCTGAGGTTGCACAGATTGCTGACGTATTTCGTGTATATGGCATCACCTTGTTTCTCAGTGTGAATTACGCAAGCACGATGGAAATTGGTGGCTTGTCTACGGCAGATCCGCTGGATAACGACGTTATCCTCTGGTGGGAAGAGAAGGCGGCTGAAATTTATCAATACATCCCTGATTTCGGCGGTTTCCTGGTGAAAGCGGACTCCGAATTCCGCCCAGGGCCATTCACCTATGGCCGCGATCATGCGGACGGTGCCAACATGCTGGCGAACGCACTGTTGCCGCATGGCGGTCTGGTCATTTGGCGGTGCTTCGTGTACAACTGCCTGCAGGATTGGCGAGATCGTTCAACCGATCGAGCGAAGGCAGCGTATGATCATTTCACACCGTTGGATGGGAAATTCCATGAAAACGTGATTTTACAAATCAAAAACGGTCCGATGGATTTCCAAGTTCGCGAGCCAGTATCTCCATTGCTTGGAGGACTGCGCAGCACGAATCAAATGCTGGAGCTGCAAGTCACGCAGGAATACACAGGGCAGCAGAAGCACGTTTGCTTCCTCGTGCCGCAGTGGAAAGAAGTCATCGACTTTGATACCTATGCGCAGGGTGAAGGCTCGACGACGGCTGAAATTGCCAGCGGCGCGTTATTTGGACGATCGCATGGCGGTTTCGCAGCCGTGTCCAATATCGGAGATGATTGGAATTGGACGGGTCACGTGCTAGCGCAAGCGAACCTATACGGATACGGCCGCTTGGCATGGGATCCTAGTCTTACTGCGGAAGCCATTGCGGAAGAATGGATCATGATGACGTTCGGCCGGCAGTCAGAGGTGGTTGCAACACTTTCGAACATGATGCTCCGCTCTTGGAGCATTTACGAGAAATACACAGCTCCGCTTGGCGTAGGCTGGATGGTCAATCCCAACCACCACTACGGTCCGAATGTGGATGGGTATGAATATGCCAAATGGGGGACCTACCACTTTGCGGATTGTCACGGTATTGGCGTCGATCGCACCGTGAAATCAGGAACGGGTTACACGGCACAATATCATTCGCCGCAGGCAGAACGATATGAATCCTTGGCGGAATGCCCGGATGAGCTGTTGTTATTTTTCCATCATGTGCCGTATACCTATCGGTTGAAATCGGGCAAAACGGTCATCCAACATGTGTACGATACTCACTTTGAAGGCGTAGATGAGGCGGCTGAGTTGGTCGCAGCATGGACGTCGCTTCAGGAACATGTCGATGAGGTCCGCTATGCCCAAGTTCTGCAGCGTCTCCAGGATCAGGCTGAGCATGCGAAGGAATGGCGCGATGTCATTAATACGTATTTTGCAAGGAAATCGGGGATTTCGGATGAGCAGGGGCGTACGATTTACTAAAGATGGTCGATCTTCCTTACCTAGCATGCTCGAGGTTTACGCATACCAACTTGAAGGAGGTCATACAACGTGACGAAAGAAAGCTATAAAGAAAACGCATTATCGCTATATCAGAAATTCGAGCAGTCTTTCGATATTGGCGCAGCGGTAAATTCGACAACCATTCAAACGCAAGCCGACCTCATTAAGCGGCATTATAATAGTGTAACGGCAGAGAATGAAATGAAGTTTGCCGAGATTCACCCCGATCCGGACCGTTATATGTTTGGGGCAGCAGATGCGATCGTTGATTTTGCAATAAATCAGGGGAAAAAGGTAAGGGGTCATACGTTAGTTTGGCACAATCAAACACCAGACTGGGTGTTCGAGGGACCGAACGGGTCGCCGGCAACAAGAGATCAGCTTCTAACCCAGATGCAGAAGCATATCGAGACGGTTGTGAAGCGTTACCGCGGCCAAGTCTATGCCTGGGATGTCGTTAATGAAGCGATTGAGGATACCACAGATATCACCCTGCGGAAATCCAAATGGCTCGACATCATTGGCGAGGATTACATCGCTAAAGCATTCCATTTCGCACACCAAGCCGATCCTTACGCGCTCCTGTTCTATAATGACTATAATGAAACGAACCCTGTGAAGCGGGAGAAAATATTTGCCCTTGTCAAATCCTTATTGGAAAAAGGCGTGCCGATTCATGGCATCGGCCTGCAGGGACATTGGAACATTCATGGTCCTTCCATTGAGGAAATCCGCACCGCCATTGAGCTGTACGCGTCTCTTGGTGTACAGCTTCAAATTACAGAGCTCGATCTGTCGGTGTTCGAATTCGCAGATAGACAAACCGATCTCTCAGAGCCGACCTCTGAGATGATAGAACTGCAGGCACTGCGTTATGAACAGATTTTTGAGCTATTCCAAGCATACCAAAGCAGCATTACAGCGGTCACATTCTGGGGTGCGGCAGATGATTACACATGGCTGGACGATTTTCCGGTGAAAGGGAGGAAGAATTGGCCATTCCTCTTCGATTCTAATCACGCACCGAAGAAGGCTTTCCACCGTGTTATGAAGTAGGCATAGAAGTAGACAGTTACATCCCATAGTTGTAAGATCATGACAAAGTGGGATACAATAGTCATAATCTATTACGTTTCTTCTCATATACCACGCGAGTCCGGCTATGTACCGGGCTCGCTTTTCCATTTTAGTTACCAAGGGAGTGAATGTCATGATGCTGCAAGTTATGTTGGTTGATGATGAGCAATATGTCAGGAAAGGTTTACTCGGCCTAATCGACTGGGAGTCCTTGGGCTACAGTGTCAGCCATGAAGCGGATAATGGAAATGATGCGCTGCGAATCATTACCTCGAGGCAGTCTGAAGTTGATGTTGTGATCACGGATATTCGAATGCCAGTGATGGATGGCTTAAAGCTAATAGAAGAAGTGAAGATTCGTAATCTTAGTGCATGTAAGTTTATTATTTTAAGCGGTTACAATGACTTCTCGTATGCGCAGTCTGCCATACGTTTTGGCGTGAGTGATTATATTTTGAAGCCAATTGAAGAAGAGGATTTGGAGAAGACCCTGCGCAAGTTGGCGTTGCAAATTAAGGAAGAGCGCCTGCAGAAAGCGATTAGCGGCCGACTCACGCTGAGAGGATTGTTCGAACAACTAAGTAGAGGCGAGCAAGCTTCCAAAGCGGTGATGGAGCTTGATGAACGGGTTCGCTTGCCCAAAGGGACCGTATTGCGTTATGGCATTGTTGAGTGGAGTCGGGGAATATCCGAGGAAAGAGACGCGACGGATTATCTGATCAAAGACGATGTCAGCATTGTCGCCGAGGCGTTGCAAACATTAGTTGACGTACCTAGTGATTTTGTTGTTCAGCTGCGCAACCATCAGTGCGCCTTTCTCATTGGCAGCGACGCGCTGAAGCTGTACGGCGGCAGTTATGAACGATTTGGCGCAATGTTGCAGAATCTGTTAACCAAAAGACTGAAGACGGCAGGAGTCACCCTCTACTTCGGTATAAGTGTGAAAGACATGAAGGCGCTCAGCGAATCGGTTCAGACAGCCAACGAGCTGCTGCAGTATAAGTATGTGAAGGGAATGAAGGATGTCCTCTTCTATGAAACGGCCTCTAAGACAGCGCTCAGCTATTCAGAGCCGGATGTCGGCCTGTTTCATCGCATTCAGGAAGCGGTTGAAGAGCAAGAAACGGAGAAGATCAAGACTACAATCGCGTCGCTCTTTGCTGAAATCGAATCGAAATCACTGGCCAAAGATGCGATTCGAACAATTATCAATCGCTATGTGCACAGCATCGTAGGAACACTGCAACAGATGCAGGGACCAACGGATCTGCTCGTTAATCTCAAGCCTATGCTAAATTGGGATGCACAGCCGCTCTCTTTTAGCGAGCTGCAGCTTCTATTCATCTCTTTTATGATCGAGAGCTCCCGTATGATGGAGCAATTACGCGGTGAGCAAACCAAGGGCAGTATTCACAAGATCAAGAGCTATATTGAGCACCACTATCAAAAAAACATCAATCTCAAAAGCATTGCGGCTGAATTTTATATGAATCCTGTGTATGTTGGACAACTGTTCAAGAAAACGTATGGCCAGTATTTTAATGAATTTCTGCTGTCGATCCGTATTGGCGAGGCCAAGAAGTTGCTCCGTCAAACCGATTTGCGGATTTACGAAATTGCCGAGAAGGTAGGCTTTAATAACGCGGACTATTTTGTTGCGCAATTTGAGAAGATGGAAGATATGCCTCCATCCGAATATCGCAAAAAACTAATGACCAAACAAGGCGGCCATACCGATGAAAAATCGACTATTTCAACTAAATAATGTACGTTTGCGCAATAAGCTGCTCATGCTTTACTTTCTGTGTGTCTTTATTCCTATTTTATTGACCAATGTAATCTTCTATCAAGTGACCACTCATAATGTGCAACGGCAGAAGAACGAAGATATCTCGCTGAATTTGGATAAAATGAAGGATGAATTCCGTGCCAAGATCGATAACGCGGTTGGCATCTCATCCGTTTTCTATACAGATGGTCTCTTAAACGATGCCTTGGAGCAAACGTACGCAGAAACCATCGACTATGTGCGTATGTATAACTCGCAGCTCGCGACCAATATTAACAAGTACAATTTGGTGTACAGCGAAATTAAGTCCATTCAGATGTATACCTCGAATCCGACGATTATCGATTCAGGCGGCCTGCACCCGCTGACCGATATTATTCGGGATTCGGAATGGTATCGGAACCTGCAGAAGGCACTTTCGGAAGGACAAGCTTACCCGCTCGTCATGCGAAGTGATGATAATGAGAGTACGTACAGCGGTATTAGCATTATCCGTCAAATGAACAATTTCAGTAATGCGAACACCTATAATAAAGTATTGAAAATTGAGATGAGTCCCGAGGCGATCAATCTGATGTTTAGCAACCAAACGCTGCAGGGAAATCTCTATTTGTTGAACGGCGAAGGGGATATTCAGTATACAACGGACACGAAGCTGGACTGGATTCGGGGCAAAATCAATTTCCGAAGCGTGGCCATTCCCAAGAATACGATTCAATTGGAACGCGAGTATAGCACCAACTATTTGAAAAATTGGCGCATCGTGCTCGTTTCTGATGAGCATGTCCTGGATGCGGTACGCAAATCCAAGCAATTCGTTGTCTATTTAGCACTTGTTAACTTTCTGCTGCCGACCTTAATTATTTTTTGGATCTCGTCTTCTTTGCATACACGGCTAGTTCGCATTCTTGTTCATATGAAAAAGGTGAAAAACCAGCATTTTGACCTCATTACGGAAGCTGAATCGAAGGATGAGATCGGCCAACTGATACGCGAATTTAATCGCATGACCGTTCAAATTAAGAGTCTTATTGATGATGTGTACATCGCAGATATTCAGAAGAAGGATTTGGAGCTGAAGCAGAGACAATCGCAGCTGCATGCCTTGCAGAGCCAGATTAATCCGCATTTTCTTTTTAATGCATTGGAAACGATTCGTATGCGCAGTCTGATTAAGCAAGAAAATGAAACGGCCAAAATCATTAAAAATATGGCCAAAATGTTTCGCCGTTCTTTGGAATGGGGCGGGGAATGGGTCACGTTCCGTGATGAGCTTGATTTGATCCTATGCTTCCTAGAAATTCAAAAGTACCGATTCGGCGATAAGCTGAGCTACCGCTTTGAGGTGGATGAGTCCGTCTATAGCTGCAAAATACCCAAAATGACATTGCTCCCCTTCATTGAAAATGCCAGTCTTCACGGCATCGAGCCCTTGCAGGGTCATGGAACGATTGAATTGAAGGCGACTAGAATTGGTGATCAGGTCCACTTTACGATTGCTGACAGCGGCATTGGGATGCCGAAGGAGAAAGTGGATTTATTAAATGCCTATATGACCAACGGCGAAGATGTGAGTGAACATGTCGGCATGAAGAATGCTTTTATGCGACTGAAATTATATTATGGCAACGCAATTGATGTACAAATTAGCAGCGAGGATGGCGTCGGGACGATTGTGAAGATTACAACACCTGTGCTACCAGGCGGGAAAGATCGATCACCTATGCTTTACTAAGAAGATACTAAACTTTACTGGGTAATCAAGCCAAGGGCGGTTTTATATAATGAAAGTGCTTACAAGAAAGAGTTGAGAGGGGAGTTTCACAAGAATGAAGAAGTTGAAATTAGTTACGATGGGCACCTTGTTAGCGCTTTCGCTAAGTGCTTGCAGCAGCTCGAACTCAGCAGATCCTGCTGCTTCCAAAACACCAAGTAGTCCAAGTGGCACAGCCGCTGCCAAAGAAGACATCAAACCAGCTACATTCAGTTATTTCTTATTTAATGCAGGGAAGAACATCAATACCAATGAAACACCGATCGGTAAAGAGCTAGAAAAGCAAACAGGAGTTAACTTCAAGGTTGAGAACCTTGTTGGGGAATCCAAAACGAAGTCCGGTGTCATGATTGCCGGCAATGAGTTCCCAGATGTGGTACAGCCAGAGGGTGAAATCGATAAGTTCATGGATGCGGGCGCATTCATTCCGCTTGATGAGTTAATTGAGAAATACGGTCCGAACATCAAACGCGTGTATGGTCCTTATTTTGACAAAATGAAGCAAAAGGATGGCAAGATTTATCATCTTCCATTTAGTGCGAATCAGGGCTTTGCCCCTAACCCGAACGTTGACCAAGGCGCATTCTGGATTCAACGCGGTGTCTTGAAGGAACTAGGCTATCCGAAGCTTACAACATTGGATGAATACTTCAATGCCATTAAGACTTATAAAGATAAGCATCCACAAGTGGATGGCAAGGATACGATCGGGTTCTCCGTCATGACGTATGACACGAACTTCTTCACACTTACGAACCCTGCGTTCCATCTTGCAGGCTATCCGAATGATGGCGGACTTCTTATCGATCTTAAAACACATGAAGCGAAAAGCAATGCCATTGACGAAGCAACAACGAAACGTTGGGTGAAAAAACTTAATGAAGTGAATACAGCAGGTCTTTTCGATAAAGAATCGTTCACAATGAACAAAGACCAATACTTAGCTAAATTGACTTCCGGCCGTGTGCTTGGTTACTTCGCGTATGACTGGCAAGTTGGCGACGCTCGTAACAACCTAGCGAAAGCTGGCGTAGATGACAAGCGTTACGTAGCACTTCCAATCGTATTTGACAAAGGCGTTAAAGACCAATACTTGGATCCGCCATCCTTCGTTAACAACCGTGGTATCTCCATTTCCAAGAGTGCGAAAGACCCTGTTCGTATCATTCAATTCTTTGACAACATGTTGAAGGAAGATAACCAAATCCTGACACAATGGGGTATCAAAGGTCAAACGTATGAAGTGGACGACAAAGGCAAGTTCTTCCGTACAGACGAAGAAATCGCGAAAATCAAAGATCCTAAGTTCTATGAAGATTTCGGTTTGAAACAATTCGCTTACAACTGGCCTCGTTACGGTAACTTCTCCATAGTTAAAGGTGACAATGCGTTCGATCCGAGTAAACAACCTTCCGTTGCGGAAAAAAATTATACGGATGGCGATCGTGCACTATTGAAAGCTTACAATGCGAAAGTCTTTACAGACATGTTCAGCAAACCAGATGACCGTCCTTGGTACCCTGCATGGAGTATCAACAAAGGACAAGGCACACCTGAGCAAATTTTTGAGCAAAAAATGGGTGATCTTCAGAAGAAGGCTTATCCAGAAATGATTCTAGCAGGTGGCACAGATAAGTTTGAGAAGGCGTGGAGCGACTACGTGGCTCAAGCTAGCAAGCTGGACATCAAAGGCTACGAAGCATTCATTACCAAAGTGGTCAAAGACCGCGTTGCTGGTAACTGGGCAAAATAAGGAATAAGGGATGCATGGCACGAGAGCGCATGATGGGTGTCATGCGTCCCTCTTTCATCGTACAAGTAGATAAAAGGCATTACTGGAGGAGTGAGTGATTTTCTATGGAGAGCCTTACAAAAAATTCCCTAACAGACAAACAAACGCTATCCGGGAAATCAAAGGGATTGGCTTTATTTTTTCAAAGACTGGGTAAACAAAAAGTATTGATGGCGATGTCTCTGCCWTTTCTCGTTTGGCTGTTTGTTTTCAAATATGTGCCGCTTTGGGGCTGGTCCATGGCGTTTCAAAAATATCGTCCTGCCAAAAAATTCTCAGAGCAGACCTGGGTCGGATTCGACCAGTTTAAATTCCTTTTCCAAGATGATGGATTCCTTCGCGTCATGCGTAATACGCTGGCGATGAGTACGATTAATCTTGTTCTAGGGTTCGTTACAGCCGTTACGTTAGCTATTCTACTTAATGAATTACGTAAAGTTATTTTCAAACGGTTCGTACAGACCATCAGTTATTTGCCACATTTTATTTCTTGGGTCGTTGCTGCAAGCATTGTATCAGGTGCCTTATCGACAGATGGCGGGATTATTAATGAACTCTTATTGAAGTTACATCTGATTAGCGAACCCATTCTATGGCTCGGCAAGGGTGAATATTTCTGGGGAATTCTTGGTGCATCCGAGGTGTGGAAAAACGTCGGTTGGAACACAATTATTTATCTAGCTGCGATGACGACGATTGACCCGGCTCTGTATGAGTCCGCAGAAATGGACGGAGCAAACAGATTTCAGCGCATTGTGCATATCACGCTGCCAGGGATTAAACCGGTTATTATCATATTGCTAATTATGAATTTAGGTCACATTCTTGAGTCTGGTTTTGAACCGCAGTATTTACTCAAAAATGGGATGAACATAGATTATGCAGAAAATCTAGACATTTTCGTTCTGAATTACGGTATCAACTTAGGGAACTTCTCGTTGGCGACAGCGGCAGGCATTTTCAAGACCGTGGTTAGCTTCATCTTCTTGATCAGTGCGAATCAAATTGCCAAACGTGCTGGTGAAGCCAGATTGTTCTAACCATTCTACGAAGGAGGTATCAGCTATGGAAGCTGCACAACATTCAAGATCAAGCCGGCGGAATACGCACATAGGTGATCGCCTGTTCGATATTTGTAATATCATTTTTATGTTCTGTCTCGTTGTTGTTACGCTGTATCCGTTTGTTAATACGCTTGCCGTAGCATTGAACGATGCGAATGACGCGGTCCGTGGAGGGATTTATCTCATTCCTAGGATGTGGACGCTAGATAATTTTAAATACGTTTTTAGCGAAGCCGCCATCGTGCATGCTTTCTTCATTTCGGTGATGAGAACGGTGCTGGGTACCGTGGTTACAGTGTTCTGCTCCGCAATGGTAGCCTACACGATGTCGCGTCAAGAGTACGTGCTTCGCAAGTTCGTAACGGTTTCATTTATCTTCACGATGTATTTCAGCGGAGGCTTAATTCCGGGATACCTGCTCGTTCGGGACCTTGGCATGTTAGGAAGCTTCTGGGTGTATATCATTCCAGGTATGATCGGCGTATTCAACTTAATTATCATCCGTTCGTTTATTGAAGGACTTCCTGATGGGATTCTGGAAGCGGCTCGTATCGATGGCGCGAGTGATTTCGCGATGTTCATGCGGATTGTTCTTCCGCTCGTCGTTCCCGTGCTTGCGACAGTTGCGCTATTTAGCGCGGTCGGTCAATGGAACTCCTGGTTTGATGTTTTCTTGTACAACTCGTCCAACGAAAACCTGAGTACACTACAGTACGAGTTGATGAAAATACTACAGAATACGAATACGCAAACATCCCAAACGGCGGCCGACATTTTCGCTAGCAGTGCGAATGCTGGGGCAGCTACGGTAACTCCAACGTCGATTCGTTCTACAATGACAATCGTGGTGAGCCTTCCGATTATTATGGTGTATCCGTTCTTGCAAAAGTACTTTGTTAAAGGGATGACCGTTGGCGGCGTAAAAGGATAGTAGAGATAACCGACGAGCCCCCGGCATCCCTGATGTCTTGGGGTTCGTTTCATGAGGAGGCATTTTCATATGCAAAAGCAAGCGACTGGCGCTTCAGCAAATGGTATTTACCGCAATATATTTGCGGAGTATGGGTATGCCGAAGCGGATATTCAACATAAAGTGCAAGACATGTGGAACCAATTGTTCCACGGCGATGAGGATACGAGAATCTATTACGAAGCCGGTGAAGCTGGAGCTTACTTACTGGATACAGGTAACCTGGATGTCCGTACAGAGGGCATGTCCTATGGCATGATGATAGCCGTTCAACTGGATCAGAAAGACGTATTCGATCGGATTTGGAAGTGGACGCATACCAACATGTTGATGACCGAGGGCGACAATGCGGGGTATTTCGCTTGGTCGTGCAATACCGATGGCTCCAAGCGATCGAACGGTCCGGCACCAGATGGGGAAGAGTATTTTGCCTTGTCCCTGTTCTTCGCCTCTCATCGCTGGGGAGATGGGGAATCGCCATATAATTACAGCGAGCAGGCACGGGATTTGCTGCGAACGTGTATTCACAAGGGTGAAAATAGCGTAGGCCAGCCTATGTGGAATCCGGACAATAAGCTGATTAAGTTCGTCCCCAACTGCGAATACTCTGATCCGTCGTACCATCTGCCGCATTTCTATGAGCTATTTGCTTTATGGGCATATGAAGAGGATCGGCTGTTTTGGAAAGAGGCTGCAGAAGCTAGCCGCGCTTACATGCAGATCTCGTGTCATCCCGAGACGGGCTTGGCACCGGAATATGCCCATTATGACGGTACACCGAATGATGAGCGTGGCTATGGCCACTTCTTCAGCGATTCCTATCGCGTAGCTGCCAATATTGGGTTGGATGCGGAGTGGTGTGGCGGTTCCAAGTGGCATACCGATACGGCCAATCGCATTCAAGATTTTTTCGCGGATAAGTCGCCGGAGGACTATCGTCGGTACCAGATCGATGGCACGCCTTTTGAGGAGAAAGCACTTCATCCCGTGGGCATCATAGCTACGAATGCGATGGCCTCGCTTGCTGTGTCAGACGGTGCTCATGCCCGTGCGTGCGTGGACTTATTCTGGCAGACGCCAGTTCGTACGGGTGTACGACGATATTATGATAATTGCCTGTATGCGTTCAGTGTGCTAGCGCTAAGTGGGAATTTTAAGATTTGGCTGCCTGAATAGACCTGATAAAGAACCATGGACGATAGTCGTTTATGGTTTTTTTTGTTCTTGTTCGAGAGCCAAATAATATATCCGACATATTGCGCTCCCACAGTGCATGATTCGACATCTCCACAGGACTTGTTCACAATTCAGACACATTATTTTAATCTATTTTTCAGATTTGCTTAAGGTTGGTTTATTGTTCCACCCGTATAGTGATGATGAATAATACGAACGCATAGAAATGGGGGATCTTGGATGCTAGAGGTCAAACAAGTCAGCAAGCTGTACGAAAATGATCGCGGCGTGCATAACATCGATTTCTCGATGCAGCGCGGTGAAATCGTCGGCTTCTTAGGGCCGAATGGTGCTGGCAAAACAACGACGATGCGCATGATTACAGGTTACCTGAATCCAACGCATGGTCAAATATGGGTGGACGGTCACTCCATGGCCGATAACCCGAAGAAGGCACGCCGCAAGATTGGCTACTTGCCGGAAACGCCGCCTCTGTACCCGGAGATGACGGTACAGTCCTACTTGCGCTTCATCGCCAACCTGCGCGATGTACCGGCGCGAGAGCAAAAACTGCGTGTCGGCGAAGCCATCGACAAGCTCGGACTGCAAGGTCGCGAGAAGCAAATCATTCGCTCCCTCTCCAAGGGCTATAAGCAGCGCCTCGGACTCGCGCAAGCGATTCTACACCAACCGGATCTGCTCATTCTGGACGAGCCCACGTCGGGCCTCGATCCGAAGCAGATCATCGAGATCCGCCAGCTAATCCATGAGCTGGGCGAAAACCACACCGTGCTGCTGAGCACGCACATCTTGCCTGAAATTAACGCGATTTGTAACCGCGTTCTCATTATTAACCAAGGTCGCGTCGTCCTCGACGAGCGCCCAGAGCATCTCGGCCGCACGATGGGCGAGACGTTCGAGGTGTCGCTCGAGGTCAAGGGACCTCGCGAGCGGATCTTGACCGAGCTGCGCAGCCTGCCTTCCGTCGGCGAAGTGAAAGAAGTCGACGCACCGGAAGCGAGCGCAGTGCTACCTGCGACGTCTGCCCCTGAATCCGCGGAGTCCGCCACAGACGAAGCTGCTGATGTTTCCGCAAGTGATCTTCCATCAGCACCTGTCGAGTCCGTCAAGCTCCTCGTCACCTCCGCAGATCGCGCAGAAGACATCCGCGAAGCGCTATTCTTCCGCCTGGCGAATGCAGGCTTGCCGATCCTCGAGATGAAGCGGGAAAGCCTCAGCCTAGAGGATATTTTCCTCAAGCTGACAACGGACGAGCCTGCTGCCGATACATCCAAGGGGGAGGTAGACACCGATGCGTAGAATCTGGGCCATTTGTTCCAAAGAGCTGCAAATGTATTTCTTCTCGCCAGTTGCGTATGTGGCGTTTGCCTTCTACGTGCTGTTGTCGAGCTTCTTTTTCTACATTAATTTCGTGAACGGACAGCCGCCGATTGTGGATGCGCGCTCTATTGTGGGCAACACCACGTTCATCTATCTGTTCATTATCCCGCTTTTAACGATGCGCCTAGTAGCGGATGAGTTCCGTCAAGGTACGGATGAGCTGCTCCTGACATCACCTGCAGGTATTGGTGAAATTGTGCTAGGTAAGTACTTGTCAGCGCTAATCGTTCAAGTTGGACTCGTGGCGATCAGCCTCGTATATCCGTTAATTATGTCCTCTTTTGGAACATTGGATATGCCTGTAACCTGGCTGTCTTACCTGAGCATGTTCCTATTAGGCTGCGCGATGATGGCGATTGGCTTGTTTGCATCCAGTTTGTCCAATAACCAGATGGTTGCGGGGATCACCGGATTCGTTATTCTGCTTTTACTCTGGCTCCTAGATTGGGTGAGCAGCAGCATGACAGGGAAACTGAAGGATTACGTAGGTCAATTTTCATTGACCAGTCATTTAAACAACCTGCAAAAGGGCGTCTTCCATGGCGGCGATATCCTCTTTTACATCACATTAACAGCCGTGTTCCTGGTTCTTTGTATACAAGTCCTTGAAAGAAAGCGTTGGAGGTGAGCGGAATGAATAAGTGGATACGGGGAACTAATGCGACTGTTTTATCAATCGCCGTTATCGGCATTTTCATTATTCTGACAATCTTCCTGCACTCGCTTAAGGGCTTTCAGGACGATTTGACGAAAAATAAAAATTTCACGCTCTCAGAGCAAACAACTGCTGCACTGAAAAATCTCAATCAAGATATTCATGTCATCGCCTTCACGAACAATGGGGATGGCAATGATTTTGTGACGCGTCAAGTCACAGATATGGTGGCGGAGTATAAAAAGCAAAGCGGTAAAATTACCTACGACGAGTACGATATGCTAAAACAGCCTTCGATGGCGAAGCAGTATGGCGTTGATCAAGGCGGCACGATTATTTTCGAGATGGGCGCCAAAAAGCAAACCATCAACTTCTATGAACTGTTCGTCGGACAACAAGATGGCTCCTACACCTTCTCTGGTGAAGAGAAGTTTACACAAGCTATTCAAAGTCTGACGTCCACGGAGAAACATACCGTTTACTTGCTCTCCGGTCATCAAGAGTACCCAGCAACAGCTATGAGTATTTTCAAAAGCAGCCTGGCTGCTGCTAACTACGACGTAAAAGATCTGAATCTTTACGTTGAAGGCAAAATCCCAGATGATGCGCAAATGCTCATGCTGCTCGGGCCGCAAAACGACCTGAACGACAAAGAAGCCGAGCTCATTCAGGCGTATTTGAAGGGGAAAGGTAAGATCTATATCGCCCTAGGCTTCAACAAGGATATGGCAACGAAGTGGAAAAACATCGATGCCATCATGAAAACTTATGGTGTTCAGGATCAGCACGCGATCGCGATTGAAGCGAAGCAAACGTCCTTGTATGATCCATTAACGATTATCCCAGAATACGGTTCTCATGATATTACGAACAAATTATCCAGCAATAACTTGATTACCATGCTGTCGCTGGCAGTTAGCTTGAACGCAGATGAAAGTGCGCCGGATTACACCCAATCGCTGTTGTTGACCACAACGGATAAAGCTTACGGTGAAACGGACATCAACCAGTTGGCGCAGTCCAAAACCAAACAAGATGCGACAGATGTCAAAGGACCGCTTAACTTGGGTTATGCAATTTCCGACAAAGATAACAAGCCGAAGGCTGTTATTCTCGGGGGCTCTACGTTTGTGTTAGATGAAGATATTCAGAATCAGGGGAATAAAGATTTCGCTCTGAACAGTATTGGCTGGCTGCAAGAACAGAAAGATCAAATTACGATCCGTCCGCGTCAAGGGGATGCCTTCCAACAGGCGATGATTACGCCTAGCCAAGCGAATACGATTTTCCTCATTACAATCGTGTTCTTACCGCTCTTGTTCCTTGTTATTGGCGGCTTGATCTGGTGGAGGAGGAGAAGAGGATGAAACGGTTTATTCCAACGATTCTGTTAGTCGTCATTTGCATCGGTGGTTTCTGGTACGCGTCGAGCAAGGACTTCTTCCAAGAGGCCAAAGATGAACCGAAGTCCCTTCTGACGCTGAAGCAAGAAGATGTGCAAGGTCTTATCGTGAAAACCGAGGGGCAAGAGATTCAGCTCAATCGCACAGCGAACGGATGGGATATGCAAAAGCCTGCGGCTGCGCCAATCAATTCGAATCTAGTCGATTCTTGGTTGGATGGATTGGGTCTCGTCACCTCGACCAAGCTTGTGGAAGAACAAGCAACCAATCTAGCTGAATATGGCTTGGATAAGCCGGTTGGCACCTATGAAGTTACAATGAAGGATGGTTCAAAGAAAGGCTTGCTCGTCGGGACTGCTCTACCGATCGAAGGCTTCTCCTACGTACAGGTAGAAGGCGCTCCTGCCGTTTATCAGGTCAGTGATCAATCGTTAACCTCCCTGAACAAAGCGCCAGTCGACTTTGCAGATACAAGTCCGATTCAATTGGAGAACGATAAGGTTCAGAGTGTCAAAATGACATGGAAGGGCCAGACGTGGACGCTTTCCAAAACAGATAAAGATAAAGTCGCTGCGGATGCCAACTGGAAGCTAGGGGACAAAGAGATCAAGGGCGCGGATGCAAGTCCGTTGCTGGATGAACTGATCTTCCTGCACAGTATGGAACTCCCGCAAGCGGCAGCTGGGACGCCGACAACAGGTGGAGAGCTTAAATTGGAGATTGCATGGACGGTAGACGGGAAAGACGTTACCGATGTCTACGAAGGTAAATTGACCGGAGAACAAGTTTGGCTAGCCAAGCAGGGTGGGCAGTGGGCCTACTCGCTGGCAGCCGAGGAAATTCAGAAATTAGCAGATGCTTATGCGGGTAAACCTGCACAGCCTGCTTCCTAATCGAAAACTGCTTCCTACAGTGATTTTGCTGTGGTGGAGCAGTTTTTTTGTTCATCCGACATAAAACGGCATTTTTTGGGAAAAATAAAAGAGAGGAAAGGAGGTCACATGCACATGTACAACACGCAAGAGAACCAAGCGATTTCAGGTAAAGAACTTTCGTATCTGTCGGATACATTCAAGAATGAAGAATTGTTAGCAAAGCTTTGTGTACAAGGCGCGGTGAACAGCCAAAGTCAGTCCTTGAAACAAACCTTGTCTCACCTATCTCAGGAACGATTGCAAAATATGAGTATCCTGATCAACGCCCTGCAACAACAATCCGGAATGACCCACTAATTCGAACCTACAAGGAGGTGCAAGACGCATGTATCAGCAAAATTCTCAACAGCAGCAAGTCGACCTAGAAGATCTGGACTTTGCCAACTTCGTCCTATCTGAATTGAAACGCAGTGCGCGCGAATATACAACGGCAGCCTTGGAAGCTGCTAACCCTGGCATTCGACAGACATTCGAAACCTTATTGCAAAAAACATTAGATGATCAAGCACTTGTTTTTCAAGAAATCCAGAACCTTGGCGGTTATCAGATTCAGCCAGCTGAGCAGCAGATGATTGGGCAAGAGCTTCAAAAGCAGAGTCAGACAGCGATACAAGTACAGGCCATCGTCCAACAGCATGTAAGCAGAGCCGCTTCAGTGAGCCATACCCAGCAGGTTTCTGCACAGTCGCAGCAAGAGCCGCAATCACAGCAACATCAATCATACCAAACACAGTCTCACCAGACAGAACAGCAGTACCAACAAAGGCAACCGTACAGTCAGCAACAGACACAACAAAGTCAACAGCAGAATCAAGTTGCGGCCCTGCACCAAGCATCAACGCCGGCACCAACACCAACACCTTCGTTCCAGCCAGTTAATTATGCCAACCAGTATCCGAATGCGGTATACAACAATCAACAAGGTCGAGGCCAAGGATATACACCGAGTCAGACACAGCAGCAGTCCTCATCCTATAACCAAGCCCAAACACGGAGCTACCAAGATCAAAGTCATGATCAATCAAGCTATGGTCGTGGGTCTCAGGGGTATGCGGCTTCTTCCAATCATACCAATGAGCATACAGGCATGACGGGGACAGGCAGACCTGCGCAAGCACGTATTGTTTCCCGCACACAGCAAGGAGTGCCATCGTCGACTTCCGAAGGGAACTCCTATACGAATAGGTCCCAAGAAGGTAACAAATATAACTTTTAAACAAGTGTAATCACACTTTAAACCGTTTCAAGACATCCTGCCTCTCTTTGGCAGGGTGTCTTTTTATTGCTTACTTCGAAATCATTTCGAATTAATTTGTCCCACTATTTTTCTATTTCAGGAATGAGTACGGCTTGGCACACATATATAAGGAACATAGGATGTCCAAACTTAGGGAAAAGGGAGCTTAAGCTGATGAAAAAAACGTGGGTATATGGTGCGGCTACTTTAGTGGTATTGGGAGCATTAACAACAGCATGCGGTTCCAAAGATGAGGTCCTCCCATCCGTAGCAACAGGAACGAAGGATGCGGGAACAACGACAACGGCTCAGGTGAAGACGGAGACAGGAACGAAAGCAACTACAACGGGCGCGAAGCCTGTAATTGATGCCGAGTACAAAGTAGATGGAAAAAATGTCACGATTACCTATCAAACGCCGAACTTCAAATTATCCCAAGATGATATGGATAAAGCTAATGTACTGGGAGTGGGGCATCTCCACCTGTATGTGGACGGCAAGCAGAAAGCGATGATTGGTAAGACGGGACCATTAACCCTTACGAATTTAACAACAGGTGCACATGAAATTAAACTAGAGCTGCAGCAAAATGATCACAAAGCCATCAATGTTGAGAAAATTCTTAACATCGTCGTCAAATAACGAACATTTGTGCGTATTACGGCGCAAATGAAGCATCCGTGAAGATCGGATACGTTCAGTTGCATATTCCTCCAAAAGACGGGCGATTAGCCCGTCTTTTGTCATTTGACAGCTATGTATACGTAGCATAGACTGTTGTTAGTATGGCACAACTGCCGCCTAATCGGAGGGAAACAATTGATCGTCGATATACGCAAGTGGAAGCATGTATTTAAGCTCGATCCAGACCGGGACATCTCAGATGAGGCGCTGGATCGGCTCTGTTTATCTGGCACGGATGCGATTCTCGTAGGCGGGTCTTCAGGGGTCACATTCGATAATACGGTGGATTTGTTATCGAGGATCCGTCAATATGAGGTTTCCGTTGCCTTAGAGATTTCGAATCAGGAAGCGATCGTGCCGGGGTTTGATCTTTTTTTGATTCCTGTGGTGCTAAACGCGAATGATCCGAAATGGATCGTAGGACAGCATCACGAGGCTCTCAAAGAATATGGTGCTTTACTGAATTGGGATGAGATCGTAGCTGAAGGCTACATTATATTGAATAAAGAAGCGACGGCAGCACAGCTGACCTCAGCGCGAACCAACTTGGATGCCAAGGACGTAGCAGCTTATGCACGTATGGCGGACAAGCTTTTTCACATGTCGATCGTCTATTTGGAATACAGCGGGACCTTCGGTGATATGGAGCTCGTCCGTCGGACGCGGCAAGTGCTGGAGAATGCCCGGTTATTATACGGTGGCGGGATCGACTCCCTAGAGAAAGCGCAGCAAGCTGCGGACGCGGCAGACACCATTGTGGTCGGTAATATTATTTATAGTGACTTGGAGCAGGCGCTTCAGACCGTGAATGTGAACTTTGATAGAAATGGAAGGTAACCCTAACGTGAATGAAACTGTCAATATTTTAGAAGCGATCAAAAAGTTGAACCCCCAGCAGCGCAAAGCTGTAGAAGCTGTAGACGGCCCTCTTTTAATTATGGCTGGAGCGGGTAGCGGAAAGACGCGTGTGCTCACGCATCGGATTGCTTACCTCGTTGGTACGCGCAAAGCGGCGCCGTGGAACATTCTAGCTCTAACCTTTACGAACAAAGCGGCCCGTGAAATGCAAGATCGCGTAGGCAAGCTGGTTGGCGGTAGCGGCAGCGACATTTGGGTATCCACGTTTCACTCGATGTGTGTGCGTATGCTGCGCAGAGATATTACTCGCATCGGCTTTACCTCGAACTTTACGATTTTAGATTCAGGCGATCAACTTTCCGTTATCAAAACCTGCTGCAAAGAGCTCAACATTGATACGAAGAAACACGAGCCGAAGGCATTCCAAGCGGCGATCTCCACAGCCAAAAACGAACTTATCTCTCCTAAACAATTTGAAGACAAAATCGGTGACTACTTCGATGGTTTGACCTCGAAAATTTATACCCTTTATCAAAAGAAGCTGAGAGCCAACAATTCCTTGGATTTCGACGATTTGATTATGGCGACGATTCATTTGTTTAAAGAAGTGCCAGAGGTTCTGGAATTTTATCAAAACAAATTTCAATATATTCATGTCGATGAGTATCAGGATACGAACAGAGCGCAGTATATGCTGTGCCAGATGATTGCTGAGAAGCATAAACGTATTTGCGTCGTAGGGGACAGTGATCAGTCCATCTATCGTTGGCGCGGAGCGGATATTAGCAACATCCTCAATTTTGAACAGGATTATCCGAATGCCACGGCGATTCTCTTGGAGCAGAACTATCGCTCGACCTCAAATATTTTGCAGGCAGCGAATAAAGTCATTGCTAACAACACGGGCCGTAAGCCGAAGAATCTGTGGACGGATAAAGAAGGCGGCGTCGCAATTAAGCTGTACCAAGCCGATACCGAGTATGAAGAAGGTTACTTCGTTACGAATGAAATTAATAAGAATAAGGCCAATGGCAAAAGATTCGGCGATCACGCCATCCTATACCGAACGAATGCGCAGTCACGGGTTATCGAGGAAATTCTGATTAAATCGGATATCGCCTACACCATCGTCGGCGGGGTCAAGTTCTATGATCGTAAAGAGATTAAAGATATTTTGGGATACCTCCGTCTGATCTCTAACCCGAATGATGATATCTCCCTGAATCGAATTGTTAACGTGCCGAAGCGGGGGATCGGGGACACCACGATGGACAAAGTAGCGGATATGGCAGCGCGCAGAGGTCTGTCCCTGTTCGCCATGTTGGAGGAAGTCGATTCACTTGAAATCAATACGAAGGCGAAGCATGCACTCGCGGACTTCCGCGAAATGGTTGATAACCTCAATCGTATGGTGGACTACCTGTCCGTAACCGAGCTTACCGAGAAAATTCTTGAGATGTCACAGTACCGTGTAGAAATGCAGCGCGAGAACACGATTGAATCCAAGGCTCGACTCGAAAATATTGAAGAGTTCCTGTCCGTGACCATGGACTTCGAGAAGCGCAATGAGGATAAATCCCTCATTTCCTTCCTTACAGACCTTGCTTTGATCGCGGATATCGACACATTGGATAAAGAAAAACCCGAAGAAGAGCAGGATGCGGTTGTCCTCATGACCATGCACAGTGCCAAAGGGCTAGAGTTCCCGGTTGTGTTCATCATCGGGATGGAAGAAGGCGTCTTCCCGCACAGCCGTGCGTTCGCCGATAATGAAGAGCTCGAAGAGGAGCGCCGTTTGGCCTATGTCGGCATCACGCGCGCTGAGCAAGAGTTGTTCCTCACATGCGCGCGTATGCGCACGCTCTTCGGCCGCACCGCCGCGAACGCGCCGTCGAGATTCCTTCAGGAGATTCCGAAGGAACTCCTGGAGAGCGTCTCGGCTGGCGGCTCCAGCGGCGGCTTCTCCCGAGGTGGCCGTTCTGGCGGCACCTCGTCCTGGGGCAGCAGCGGCAGTGCCGCTGCATCGAGCCGTGGTACGACCACTGGCTCGTCTACTTGGGGCACACCGTCCTCCTTCGGGGGACGGCCTAGCACTACCGCAGGCGCGGCTGCGCCAAGCCCTGCGGCCGTGTCGAGACCGGCTGCGTTCCGGGCTCCGCAGCCTGCCGCAGGCGGCGCGGTGCCGGACTACAAAGCCAGCGACCGCGTGTCGCATGGCAAGTGGGGCGTCGGCACCGTCGTGTCCGTGAAGGGCTCGGGTGATGACACCGAGCTGCAAATTGCTTTCCCGGCGCCTGTTGGCTTGAAGCGCCTGCTCGCAAAGTTCGCTCCAATCACGAAAGTGTAGGGGCGGGCCTTTGGCCTTGAATTTGAATACCATATTCCCAATGAGAGAGGAAGAGCCCGCCATGACCGACCAACTCGCGGCAATGAAAACCCTCATCCAAGAAATCAACAAGCACAACCACAGCTACTATACACTGGATCAACCCACCATTTCGGATGCCGAGTGGGATGTTCTTTATGATAAATTGTCCAAGCTAGAGCAGGAGACAGGCGTTACCCTGCCTGCTTCCCCTACCCAGCGGGTAGGTGGAGAATTGCTCAAAGGTTTTGAGCCACACCGCCATTTAGCTCGTCTATGGAGTTTGGATAAAGCCCAGAACGCTGAAGATTTGGCAGCTTGGCATACACGTGTACTCAAGCTAATTGCCGATTACAACGGTAAGAATCCAGAAACGCCGCTTCCAGACCCGTCTTACGTGGTGGAACTTAAGTTTGATGGACTTACACTGAACCTTACGTATGAGCAAGGTCAGTTGGTTCAAGCTTCCACGCGTGGGAACGGTACAGTTGGCGAGGGCATTTTAGCGCAAATCAAAACCATCAAATCGATCCCGCTGGAGATTCCCTATGATCAGGGGACGATTGAAGTGCAAGGCGAGGGGATTATGTTCCTCTCTGTCCTAGAAAAGTACAACGAGACGGCCACAGATCCGCTCAAAAACGCTCGAAATGCCGCGGCAGGTGCCCTGCGTAACCAGAATCCTAAAATAACCGCAGAACGCAAACTGAACGCTTTCTTCTATAACATAGGTTATTCCGATAACATTCAGTTTGAAAATCATGCCGATATGGTTCAGTTCTTGCGTGATAACCTTTTCAAAGTGAGCAACCGCACACGTTATTTCGCTACGATTGAAGAAGTAAGCTCAGAATTGGAACGACTCGCTGAGGAGCGGTCCAGCCTTGATTTCCTCATTGACGGAAGCGTCGTGAAGCTAACGGATATGCGTACAAGAGAAGTACTTGGCTATACGGAGAAATTCCCGCGTTGGGCCATTGCTTACAAGTTCGAAGCCGAAGAAGCGATGACGACGCTGCAAAGTGTTTCTTGGGAAGTCGGCCGCACAGGTAAAATCACCCCACTAGCCCGCGTAGAGGCCGTTGATCTCGCAGGCGTAACCGTACAGAACTGTACGCTCAACAACATCGGCGACATTGAGCGCAAAAACCTCAAACACGCCCTAGGCAGCCTCGTCTACATACGCCGTTCG
The DNA here is from genome assembly GCF_056402415.1 of Paenibacillus sp. P4_A9. Lineage (NCBI taxonomy): Bacteria > Bacillati > Bacillota > Bacilli > Caryophanales > Paenibacillaceae > Paenibacillus > Paenibacillus sp. P4_A9. The sequence goes on along the minus strand of NZ_JBFUHL010000017.1, from coordinate 2,387 downwards.
AATGACGTCATTCCAGAGATTCTCGGTAAGGTAACCGAGGAGAATGACGGCGAAGAGATCGTCGCACCGACGCATTGCCCGTCCTGCGGCAGTGAGCTTGAGATGCGCGGTGCGCACCTCTTCTGTCTCAACCGTCTCGGCTGCAGTCCGCAGCTCGTGGGCCGTATGGCGCATTTTGCTTCGCGCGATGCGATGGACATTGAATTTTTCAGCGAGATGACCGCTTCACAGCTGCATCAAGAGCTGGATGTCCGCGATCCTGCGGATCTGTACACCTTGCAGTTCGACGATCTCGTCAAGCTCGATCGCTTTGGAGAGAAGAAGGCGCGCAACCTACTCGGCGCCCTCGACAAAAGCAAAACCCGTGATCTTGCGTCCTTCCTGTATGCCCTTGGCATACCGAACTCAGGCAAGACCACGACTAAAGTGCTCGCAGACCACTATCGCAGTCTCACACGCATCATGGAAGCAACAACCGAAGAGCTTATCACGCTGCCAGATGTGGGCGGCATCGTCGCCGAAAGCATCCATTCCTTCTTCCGCGACCCTGTGATGGTGTCCAGTATCGAGCGCATGCTTGCCGCAGGCGTGAATCCTGTTGCTGAGGAAGCGCCAGTGATCGTGGCGAGCGAGGATAATACGTTCTTCGGCAAAACCATCGTACTCACAGGAACGCTTTCCTCGATGGGGCGGGACGAATGTGCCAAAAAGCTCGAAGCCAGAGGAGCTAAGATCACCGGCAGTGTCTCCAAAAAGACCGACATCGTGATCGCCGGCGAAAGCGCAGGCAGTAAGCTAACGAAAGCGCAAGAGCTTGGTATTCGCATCATTGAAGATGAGCAGGAGCTTTTACAATTACTAGGTGAAGCTTAATCTATAGAGAAGTGAGGTGACAGCGCCATGCCCCAGACCCTGCATATCGTAAACGGAGACTCGTTCGGCGATAAGCTGCGAGCATCCGGAATCGATGGTGAGATTTTGGTGTGGCGCGAGTCGCTCTATGAGGGACCTATTGGCATGCAAATGTCAGATAGCGTCCTTTTATCTATACGAGCCTCCTATATGAATCACCGGTACGGCATTCCCGAGGATACATTCAAGCTCCAAACGCTGCAGCAGGAGTCAACGCTCAATACCCTTTCCGATGAAGTGGACGAGGTTGTCCTATGGTTTGAGCATGATTTATATGACCAGTTGATGCTGTGTTATTTGCTTTCTAGAATAGCGGAGTTACCTCACCGTTCCTTCCAACTGTCGTTGATATGCATAGATCGCTTCCCTGGAGTTGACCCCTTCTATGGTTTAGGGCAGTTAACCGTGGATCAAATCCTTCATCTGCATGGCACTTGGTTGCCCGTAGAAGAAGATCAGCTACTGCTGGCCCGCAAAGTGTGGAAGGCTTATTCAGCTTCTGAGCCTTTGCCTATGGCTGCTTTATTAGAAGAAGACCTATCGGCACTCCCTTTTCTTAAAAAGGCCCTAGAGGCCCATACAGCTCGCTATCCTTCCATGCAAAATGGCTTGACCGCCATTCAGCAGCTGACGCTTGAACTGTTAGTGGACGATGAGGTATCTATTTTATCCTTATTTCAAAGCGTTTCTGAGCAAGCCAGTCATTATGGCTTAGGTGATTTGCAGTTCTGGGGCATCCTGGATGGGCTTTGGCATTGCAATAAGCCATTAATCCAAGTGCTTGGTGGAGATAAGCTGCCGAGGTACGGTGAAGCATGGCCGCCGCAATTTGAAAATTTCAGAGTAAAGATAACTAAAATGGGTAATCTTATTCTTCATAGTAAACAGGACCAAATCATTCTGAACGGGATCGATGAATGGATCGGTGGCGTTCATTTGGTTGGTACGAAGGATGTTTGGCGCCGAAATACAGTAACTACGGGGTTTTTGAGACTGTAATATAATGGATGTAAAAAGTCGCTTGCATTTCGTTTTGAAACCTGATAATATATGTTCTTGTCACCGCAAGAGCGATGCATTAACGCTTTAAACGGTAACGCAATAAAGCTCTTTGAAAACTGAACAAATGAATGAAGCATATCAGCAAATTCAGTCACGTAAGTGACTACAATTGAGATTGCAAAATCTCGCTAGCAAGTCAATGAGCATTTCAGCTTTTCTATTATGGAGAGTTTGATCCTGGCTCAGGACGAACGCTGGCGGCGTGCCTAATACATGCAAGTCGAGCGGGTTTATCCTTCGGGATAAGCTAGCGGCGGACGGGTGAGTAACACGTAGGTAACCTGCCTTTAAGACTGGGATAACTATCGGAAACGATAGCTAAGACCGGATAACTGGTTTTCTCGCATGAGAGAATCATAAAACACGGAGCAATCTGTGGCTTGAAGATGGGCCTGCGGCGCATTAGGCATTAG
>NZ_JBFUHL010000016.1:0-98820 GCF_056402415.1 Paenibacillus sp. P4_A9 | reverse complement strand
GGGATGGACGTACCGCTGGTGTACCAGTTGTCTCGCCAGAGGCATCGCTGGGTAGCTATGTACGGAGGGGATAAGCGCTGAAAGCATCTAAGCGCGAAGCCCCCCTCAAGATGAGATTTCCCAGTATGTAAGACCCCTTGTAGACGACGAGGTTGATAGGTTCGAGGTGGAAGTGCGGCAACGTATGCAGCTGACGAATACTAATCGGTCGAGGGCTTAACCAAAATTCCTAAGAATATTACTTTACGTTGAAGTTTCGTATCTAGTTTTCAAGGCGCAAACAAACGCTTTGACTGTTTGGTGATGATGGCGGAGGGGACCCACGCGTTCCCATCTCGAACACGACCGTTAAGCCCTCCAGCGTCGATGGTACTTGAACCGCAGGGTTCTGGGAGAGTAGAACGTTGCCAAACAACTGAAAGAGCCTCACTTGGAGTATTCCAGGTAAGGCTCTTTTTTCGCATTTATCCTACTACTCACCGGACTAAGGGTTAGCCTCTTTAACCATTAACTGCATTAACTACAGTTATTTTCTGTGATTTGTCCCGAAAAATTGATTTTAATGGAAAACCTACATCTAATGTCTGCAGAAGTCTCCATTTGAACCCCATCGGGTAAAGGGCTTCAAGCCAAGTCCCAAGATTTCTAAAAAACTTTGTTATTTTCACAAAAATATATGAAGAATCCTAATAATGGCTTCATTTTATAATACAATAAAGCTTAGTTGACTTCTTAAGTGAAACAACAATGGATTGGGAGTGATACATAGTGGAGAACGCCTATGTTCAGATAGGGACGGCGATGTTTCGGACGGGGATTTTGGGATATGGCGGCGGGCCATCGATCGTGCCATTAATTCGATATGAAGCGGTGACGCGTTTTAAGTGGATGAAGGATGAAGAGTTCATGGAGGTGCTCGCGATCGCAAATACTCTGCCTGGACCGATCGCGACGAAGCTGGCGGGTTATTTGGGGTACCGGCTCAAAGGGAGCCGGGGAGCGCTAATTGGTCTTTTGGCTCATATTTTGCCTACGTGTGTAGCGATGGTGGGGTTGTATTCGTTTATCACGTTTTTTAGTACGTCGCATGTGATCAAGGGGATGATAGCAGCGGTTGTGCCGATTGTCGCGGTCATGTTAGGCGTGATGGCGTATGAGTTCGGCGAAAAGGCAATCAAAGGACTAGGCTGGCCGGCAGGGGTAACTTGTTTCATCATAGCGTTTCTGTTACTACAGCCTTTATCGGTGCATCCTGCTATCGTGATATTCATGTTCCTCCTGTATGGAGCTTTCCATCACAAGCTAAAGGACAAGTGGACGAAGAGCAAGAAAGCGCTTGGTGAAGGTGATGGCGTATGATGGAGTGGTGGCAATTATTTGTTAGTTTTTTTCTTGCCAATGTGTTTGGCTATGGCGGTGGGCCCTCTTCCATTCCGCTGATGTTTCAAGAGATTGTGACGAATCACAGCTGGATGAACAGCAGTGAGTTCTCGAATATGTTAGCGCTGGGGAACGCATTGCCAGGACCGATTGCGACCAAGATCGCCGCTTATGTCGGCTACCAAATCGGCGGCTGGGTCGGTGTCCTTATTGCCGTGGCGGCAACGGTCATTCCGTCCATTATTGCGCTGATCATTTTGCTGAACATATTACAGAAATACAAGCAATCCCCTGTGATTAAAGGCATGACGCTGCTGGTGCAGCCCGTTATTGCGATTATGATGGTGCTGGTCACGTGGAGCAGCTTGGTGGAATCGACGAAAGCGATCGGATATTTGCAGTTTTTTGGGATCGCAGCGGCGGCCTTTTATTTGATTCAAATGCGGAAGATTCACCCTGCTTTTGTGATTCTTGCAGGGTTCGTGTATGGCGGCATTTTCTTATCAACGTAATCTAATCTCACACTTTTTTGGCGCTAAGCACAAAGCTTGCGCCTCTTTTCGTGAGCTGGAGCAATTGATGGTGGGCAAGGAGAGACTGGATAGCCGCGGACCTTTGAAATCGCGCAAGACGGGTAAGCCGATGCTCACGGTTCAGGGTTTCGATGTCTATGCGGACCATGGAGGCAAGGTGCTGGATGGGCTTCATTTTCAGGTTAATGAAGGTGAGATTGTTGGTGTTGCAGGCGTGTATTTTGTGCAACAAGGGGGAGTGAAGAGCGCAATTGAGCCCCACAGATCCCCTCTTTTAGCAAAAATACAAAAAAAGTTAACGATGTTATGAAAGATTACAAACTTCTTTCATATAAATTGACCCATAGGGATGTCGCATTTACAATGGAACAAATCTTGGAAAAGAATGTGTGGAATTTCAGGCTTAAAGCGAGGTGACGAAGCTATGAAGCATTCACGGAAGCAAATCAATGAAATGAATCTAGAAGCGTTTATTCTGGCGTTTGGACCGCTTTTTGAACACTCGCCTTGGGTGGCAGAGCGGGCAGAGGGATCTCGGCCGTTCGCCAAAATTAAAGACATGATTAGTGCCCTTGAGCAAGAGGTGGAACGAGCTAGTCGAGAGGAGCAGCTGGCATTGCTTCGAGCACATCCCGATCTAGGTACACGTGTGCGAATGACCGACCATTCTGTTCAGGAACAGTCGGGCGCCGGTCTGAACCAGCTAACCCCTGAAGAATATGCACAGTTTCTTTCTTTAAATATACAGTACACAGACCGATTCCAATTCCCTTTTATCATGGCGGTGAAGGGACAGACCAAAGACACGATACGTGAGGCGCTACGCCTTCGGATCGAGGGAGAACCGGAAGTGGAGCTGCGTACGGCACTGCAAGAGGTTCGTAAGATTGGGCGTTTTCGCCTGGCAGATATTGTGATGAATGAGACGGAGGAGAAAGCGATGGAACAAGCAAAAGGTGCAGAGAGAATCATGTACTACGGAAAAGGGGATGTTTGGGTCTATCGTTCCTACGCCAAGCCGTTGACGAATATCACGCTGATTCCGGAATCGGGTTTCACAGGGCGAGATAATGTGCTGTTCGGCATGAACATCAAGGTGGCGGTGAGCGGCGAGAAGCTGTTTTCATCGTTTAGCGAGGGAGATAACACGCATGTTGTGGCAACGGACTCCATGAAAAACTTCATCCTACGCAAAGCAGGCGAGTATGAAGGAGCTACGGCAGAAGGGTTTTTGGCTTTTGCGAGCCGGCTCTTCCTAGAGAAGTATCCCTGGATGACGGGGATCAAAATGAGTGCAGATCAGGTGGCATTCGAAACATTGCCGGTACCAGGTTCAAATGGCTTCCAAGCAGGAGATCTCGTGTATCGCTATTCACAAAATGAACACCCAACCGCTTTCGTTGAGCTTGTTCGCATCGAAGATGATATCGTCGTCGCCGACCACTCCGCTGGCATAGCAGATCTCAAACTGATCAAAGTTAAAGGAAGCTCTTTCGCCGGTTTCGTTCGTGATGAATACACGACGCTTCCGGAATCGTCGGATCGGCCGCTCTTTATTTTTCTGGATATTACATGGACGTATGAATCGGGTGAGGATGCCTTCGATGCGGATCTAGGTCACTATGTAGCCGCTGAGCAAATCCGTGACATTGCACATACCGTATTCCATGAGCAGCATTCACCGTCGATTCAAAATCTCATCTATCGCATTGGTCAACGCTCCTTGCTGCGCTTCCCGCAACTGAAAGAAATTCGCTTCGAGTCGAACAACCGGACGTGGGAAACGATTCTTGAGGAAGTTTCTGTTGGGGAGGGCAAGGTATTTACAGAGCCTAGGCCGCCATATGGTTTCCAAGGCTTTTCGATGACAAAGCGTGATCTGGAGGTCCTATGAGCGTAGGGATCACATCGCACGTTCTGGATATTAGCAGCGGACGGCCTGCCGTCGGTGTGAGAATTGACTTGTTTCGGCTGGAAGGTGGCGTGGCAGAACTGCTTCGCACTGACGTTACGAATACAGATGGCAGATTGTCAGGGCCGATGCTGAGTGGGGAAGATTTTAAAGTTGGGATGTATGAGCTCATCTTCCATGTTGGTGATTACTTCAGAGAGAGGGACGTGGAGTTGCCAGAGCCAGCATTTCTAGATCAGGTGCCTATTCGTTTCGGTGTTGCGAGTAACGCTTCCCATTATCACGTTCCATTATTAATTGCGCCATGGGGGTATAACACCTATCGCGGAAGTTAGTTCAAGTAGTTAGTTCGATTAGCTAGCATCAAGATAATAAACAGAGAGCTTCGGGGGAGGGTTTCGTAGGATGAATCGATGGGATCTTATCGTTCGCAAGGGGACTGTAGTCCTGCAAGATGAGTGTCGACAGCTAGACATTGGGATACGGGACGGCAAAATTGCAGCATTAGGCGAAAACCTCGTGTTCTCGGAGCAGACTCCTGTTTACGATGCAGAAGGCTTAACGATTCTTCCTGGTATGATCGATGCGCATGTTCATTTCAATGAACCGGCACTAGGCCATTGGGAAGGGTTCGTTACCGGCTCTGCCTCTCTAGCAGCTGGCGGATGCACAACGTATATCGATATGCCGCTAAATGGGGTCCCGCCTACAGTTCGGCTCAGTGCGTTAGCGATGAAGCTCGGAGCAGCCGAAGGAAACTCCTACGTAGATTATGCGCTGTGGGGCGGACTTGTCCCCGGTAATATCGGGGAGCTAGAGGCGCTTGCGGGGGCTGGTGTCATTGGCTTCAAAGCCTTCATGTCCTGCCCGGGTGGAGAGGGGGATGACATATTCACGGAAGTGGATGATGAGACGCTCTTCAAAGGCATGAAAGAAATTGCTCGCTTAGGTTTGGTGCTGGCGCTTCATGCGGAGAGCGAGGAGATCGTCTCCAAGCTGGCTGCGGAGGCTATGCAAGCAGGTAAACACAGAGCATTGGATTTCATAGCAACACGGCCGATTGCTGCCGAAGTGGAAGCTGTGAACCGCGCACTGGGCTATGCGAAACAGACAGGCTGTAAGGTGCACTTCGTACATATCTCTTCCGCAGAAGCGGTGCAGGTCATTACCGAGGCGAAGGCACATGGACTCGACGTTACCGTGGAAACGTGCCCGCATTATTTGGCGCTAACGGATGTGGAGGTTGAACGGCTCGGGCCTGTTGCCAAATGCGCGCCGCCGATACGCACGGCGGAAGATCAAGCTCGTTTGTGGGAAGAGCTGAAGGCAGGGCGGTTCGATATCATCGCCTCAGATCACTCCCCTTCACCCAAACACATGAAGCAGGGTGATTTTTTCGCAGCATGGGGCGGCATCTCGGGGGCGCAAAGCTCGCTGGAGCTAATGCTGCACGCAGGTCATCTCCGCAGAGAGATTCCTCTAACGGAGCTTGCACGGATGCTAGCACTAGAGCCAGCTAAGCGCTTCGGGTTATATCCCCGCAAAGGGGAAATAGCAATAGGCGCTGACGCGGATCTAGCTTTGGTAGATTTGGCAGCGAGCTACACGCTGCAAGAGAGTGACTTACTATATCGCCATAAGCAAAGTCCCTATGTGGGCAAAATGTTCGACTGCAGTGTGAAGGCTACCTTTCTGCGTGGAGTTAAGGTGTATGAAAAAGGCGTAGGTGTTGGTACGGATGTAGTTGGAGCTTGGTTGCGTCACAGTGCAGCGATCGGAGGCGGGCTAGATGGCTAAAATGCAATGGCACCCACAGGAAGAAATGCTAGCTCAATATGGAGAGCGTATGCTGCTAGCATTGGAGTGGCTGGCGACCTTCGGTGCCGATCCAGAAGGCGGGGTGACTCGGCTATTATATGCGGAGCCCTGGCTCAAAGCGCAACTAGCACTGATCGACAACATGCAGAGCATGGGACTAAAGGCAGATTTTGATGAAATCGGCAATGTGTACGGCAAATTACAAGGGTCGGACTCTTCGTTAAAGCCGATTCTCACAGGTTCACATATTGATACTGTCAAAAACGGAGGGAAATACGATGGGGCCTATGGTGTCATCGCCTCCATGATGGCGCTAGGCTATTTAAAGGCTGTCTACGGGACGCCGAAACGGACATTGGAGATGGTCTCCTTTTGCGAGGAAGAGGGTAGCCGTTTCCCTTTAGCTTATTGGGGCTCTGGTCATGTGACAGGGGAAATATCGTTAGCTGAAGGCGCAGGACTTGCCGATCCGGACGGGGTAACATTGCTTGAGGCGATGGATCAGGCGGGCTTTGAAACTTCACAGAGCCAACTCTACCCAGCGAAACGTGATGATATAGGCGCATATATTGAAATTCATATCGAGCAAGGCGCAGTCCTTGAGTTTAAAGAGAAGCGAATCGGAGTCGTGACGGCTATTGTCGGGCAAATTCGAATGACGGTCGTTGTGACGGGTACACCCAATCATGCAGGAACAACACCGATGACGATGCGCAAAGATGCATTGGCCGCCACAGCCGAAATGGTCGCGTTAACCGAGCAGATGGCACTTGCGGAGGGTGAACCTTTGGTAGCTACCGTAGGACGCTTAGAAGTGAAGCGTGGAACATCGAACGTGGTACCCGGCGAAGTTGAATTTACGTTAGATATTAGACATACTGACGAGCGGAAGATAGAGGCTTTTCGTGCGGAATTGCTGGCGAAGTTCATGGAAATCGCGGTACGAAGAGATCTTCATATAGATACGGTTGAACATTTAAATGCCTTACCAGTGGCCATGGATAGCGGGATATCGGCAGAAATTGAGGCTGCCTGTGACTACTATGGCTACGAGCATATCCGGATGCCAAGCGGAGCTGGACATGACGCTCAGCTATTCGGGTTGATTTGTCCGGCTGCCATGATTTTCGTGCCGAGTCGGGCTGGCATCAGCCATAGTCCCAAAGAGTTCACGAAGCCGGAGGATCTCATTGTCGGCTTCCAGACACTCGTTCATGTGTTATATCAATACGGCTACGGGGGAAAAGCAGATGAAAACCTATAAAGATTTATCACCCTCACTTCGAACGATTATGACCCCAGGACCCGTCGAGGTTGACCCTAGGGTGCTGCGCGCGATGTCCTATCCCATTCTGGGGCAGTTCGATCCAGAGTTCACTGAACTGATGAATGAAACGATGGAGATGCTTCGCGAGGTTTTTCAAACGAGTAATCAATGGGCGTTTCCCATCGACGGGACTTCTCGTTCTGGTATAGAAGCTGTACTGGTAAGCATCATCGAGCCCGGAGATAAAGTACTCGTTCCGATTTACGGACGATTTGGAAATTTACTGGTAGAGATTGCGGAGCGTTGCGGGGCAGAAGTGATCATCATCGAGAAGGAATGGGGCTCTGTGTTTGAACCTGAGGAGATTATTGCAGCTATTGAACGTGAAAAGCCTGCAATTGTAGCTATGGTTCACGGAGAAACGTCAACAGGTTGTATCCAGCCTTTTGATGGTATAGGAGCTGTTTGTCGCCTAGTGGATGCACTTCTGGTGGTGGATGCCGTAGCTACGATTGGTGGAGTTCCTGTGAAAACAGACGAATGGCTGCTGGATGCCGTGATTGGCGGCACGCAAAAGTGTTTATCTGTTCCATCGGGCATGTCACCGATTACGTACAACCATCGTGTCGAAGCAAAGGTGCTGCGCCGCAAAACAATCGAGCGTGGTCTGCGTGAGAAGGGTTCACCTGTATCCACGGTTAAAGCCGTGGCAAGTAATTATTTCGATCTTGGACAGCTGCAGGACTATTGGAGTCCGAAGCGACTGAATCATCATACAGAGGCGACGACAATGATATATGCCCTGCGTGAAGGCTTGCGCATCGTGCTGCAAGAGGGATTGGAAGAGCGATTCGAGCGGCATAAACGTCACGAGGAAGCTTTGGTTGCTGGGCTGCAAGCGATGGGATTGACGCTGTATGGTGATCCCCTGTGTAAGCTGCCGGTAGTAACTTGTATACGCATTCCTAGCTCAGTCGATGGGGAAGCTGTACGCACAATGCTGTTGAACAGCTTCGGTATTGAAATCGCTTCCTCCTTCGGTCCATTGAAAGGACAAATTTGGCGCATCGGTACGATGGGTTTTAGCTGTAATCAGAAGAATGTGCTTCATGTCCTTGGGGCGCTGGAAGCAACACTGCATTGGTATGGTGTGGATATCTCTGTAGGAAAGGCGCTGCAAGCTGGGCTAGCGGTATACGCACATAAACGGGAGGAATCATCATGCTAAACATCATGCCACGAGCAGAGCGAGCCATGGTTGCTACGCCGCATTATTTGGCTAGTTCCGTGGGGAGCGCGATCTTACAGCAGGGCGGTAACGCCTTCGATGCAGCAATTGCCATTAGTGCGACCCTCGGTGTCGTTTACCCGCATATGACGGGGCTCGGCGGAGATGCTTTTTTCCTCATGCATGATGCCGCCACAGGCGCTTATACCGGGTTTAATGGAAGCGGGAAGTCAGCTGCGAAGGCGACGCCTGATTTTTATACAGCGCAAGGGATGGATAAGATTCCGCAACGCGGCATTTTAAGCGTGATCACGGTTCCGGGTGTGGTGGATGCTTGGTGGCAGGTGTGGGAGAAACATGGCAAGCTCCCGTGGGCGAAGCTATTGGATGCAGCCATCGGCTATGCGGATAAGGGGTTTCCGATCTCACGCAATCTGCTGTTTTGGATGCGAAAGGATGAGGCGTACATTCAAGCTTCCGCGCAGCTAAGCGCTTTGTATATGCGGGACGGCGAGCTTAAGAAGGAAGGCGATCGGCTTATTCAGCCCGACATGGCAAGAACGCTGCGACTGATTCAGCAAGAAGGGCGAGATGTTTTCTACACGGGCTCGTTGATGCAGACGATTATTAATAGCGTTAAGCAAGATGGCGGATTGCTGGAGGAGGACGATTTCCGCAGTTTCGCAGGCGAGTGGGTAGAACTGCTTTCAACGACATATCGTGGCTATGAAATTTATCAAATGCCGCCAAACTCACAAGGGTTCACAGCGCTCATGATGATGAATATGTTAGAACATATTGATATGGCAGCTGTGCCTAGAGCATCGGCTAATTTCTATCATCTGATGTCGGAAGTGATCAAAAAGGCGTTCAAAGATCGCGACCGATATTTAACGGACCCGCATTTCAGAGACATACCGCTCGAAAGGCTGTTATCAAAATCGTATGCGCAGGAGCTTTGGCATGAGATTCAGGCGAATCCCCTTCAGGTCAGTGAGCATCTCTCGCCGGCGATTGGCCAGGATACCGCCTATGCAGCCGTTGTGGATGAAGAGGGGAATTCGGTATCTTTTATCCAAAGTCTATATTTCGATTTCGGGGCAGCTTACGTACCTGGTGATACAGGCATTATTATGCAAAATCGCGGCTCGTTCTTCTCGCTTGATCCTGCATGCGCTAACGTACTGGAGCCACGCAAAAGATCGTTCCATACCTTGATGCCCGCGATGGTAAGTAAGGCAGGGAAGCCTTATATGCTGTTCGGCACACAAGGAGGAGAGGGTCAACCCCAGACACAGCTTTCGATACTCACGGGGGTACTGGATTATGGTTTATCGATTCAAGAAGCCATTTCACTTCCGCGTTGGGTATATGGCCGTACTTGGGGGGAAGATGGTGACGCGCTGAAGCTCGAACATCGACTCGAACCTGAGGTATATACACGACTCAAGCAATGGGGACATCGCGTGGAGCCCGTGAAGTCATGGGATGGCATTATGGGGCAGGCGCAGGGTATTGTCATTGATGAGCAAGGCTTTATGAGCGGTGCGGCGGATCCGCGTGGCGATGGGTCGGCGATTGGCTGGTAGCGGGTAGGAGGTTACGAATCGGGGTAAGGCAGTTGTAAAAAGAAGGAGCGATGAGCGATGGAGGCCGTAATGCGAAGAAGTGGATTATAAGACCGGACGGGAAAGAGAAAGTGACAGGTGAACTGCGTTATCTCACCGCATACCAAGATTCACCGGCAAGTATTCAAGCGGCTGCTGAGCGTAAAGTATGGGGCATCGGGAATGATTCCGATATGGGCAGATTCGCACCGGATACGTACATATCGAAAGGAGCTGCTGCCACTAGATTTGCAAACGGAGCTGCATTTGAAGTGTGATCGCTTGAGTATCGCGTATCGTAGACGGCTTCGGGAGCTAGGTGTCACATTCGGGACGGCATAGCGAGAAAAGTCGAATAGGGGAAGAGTAGTGCAAATGACATGCATACGAAATAAAAAAAGGATTGTATAATTAGCTGAAGCTAATATGCAATCCTTTTTTATATTTGGTAAAATAAGACTACTAGATTACCACCAGTAGATAGATTGAGCGTCTGCATCTTTTTGTCTCAAGTCCCCAGGTGTTGTAAAAGTTTTGATTAGCGCAGCTGTTTCTTTTGTTGACAGCGGCTGAGTTACCATGAAGGAGTCAGATTGCTTACGCAATTCTGCACGCTTGGCTGCATGTACGGAGGATTGTAATTCTGGATTTAATTGAATAATAGTCATGGATTCAGCTCCTCTTTTAGGGTATTGGCTTACAAAAAATAGTATAGCAAAATATTGGAATATAGGGGAGAGCTATTTGAAAATAGTGAAGAAATTTTTTGTCGTTTCGTGCGTTATGCTCATCGTAGCTTTGCAGATTTGGTGTACATATATTACCTTTCACTTTCCATATAACGGTATTTATTTGGAATCGACTCGTGAGGGGGAGTGGGTAGTCAGTAGGTTTGAGGAAAACAGCATGAGTATTGGCATTCAGCGTGGTGATAAAGTTATAGCCATCGATGGAAAGCCGACTGAGGAATCATCTACCGTTAAAAGTTGGAATGTTGTAGGGAAGGCGAATACGGTTGTGATTTGGCGAGCTGGCGTGGTGGAAACCATAGATTTGAGAGCTAGTGAATCATCGGTCTTCGATATCATTTCTCTCATAGAAGAAGCTGTGTGTCTATTCATGTGCGTACTCTTGCTAGTGAAGGAAAGTCGATCGCCTTCTGCAAGATTACTAGCTTTCTCTTTCCTCAGTGCCGCCATGATCTTCATGAGCTTGGGTGCTTCTACACGAGGCGACTCGATAGGGAAGGTAATCATTACCAGCTCGATGATGGTGCTGCCGATTGTTTTTCTACATTTTCTTGTGGTGTTCTTCAAAGAAAAAGGGGATATGGCGTTACCCAAACGACACTTTAAATACTTGTACACGATTGCTTTATTGGCTTTTATTTCCAGAATCTTGTATGCCTTTCCGTCGATGGCCTTCGTGTATCGCTTTGATGGCACGTTCACGATCGGATTCTTCATCATCGTTATTTCATTAAATTTAGTCCTCTTATCAACTCTTTTCATTAAAATAAGGAAGTTGCAATCACCGCTTACCAGTATTGTCAAAAGCGTGTTCTACTCTTTGCTCATTTCCTTTCTGCCGATTATTTGTCTATCCTTTCTTCCGCAGTTAATTATCGGGGCGTGGATCTTGGATCCGATTTATACGAGCGGGTTGCTGCTCATTTTTCCGATTTCGTTTTCCTACTTGATCGCTTCAGATCAGTTATACGATATTGGGCTCGTTGTACGCCGTATTGTTTTTTCTTGCCTGTTGGCGATTGTGCCAGTGACTTTGTTTACGGGTGCTTTTCTTGTTGTTTTTCATGGGGAGACCAATCCCAAGCAACTCTTATTTATTTTCGCGGGTTCGCTCTTCTTGGTCTCTACCATGCTGTATGCAGCCGAATATTGGACGACGAGATTAGAGCCCTATTTGTTCCCGAGAAAGTATATATTGAAGTCTGCTTTGAAAAAGATTTCCAAAAATCTGGGTACGATATCCAGCTTTCGTGATTTGAAGGATATCATCCTTGTGGATATTGTAGGGACGCTGCAAGTGACAGGTGGGGCCATTGTTTTTCGGCATAAAAACGATATTGAAATCATCTGCGAAGGTGAAGTTGATACGGCTGAAATTCAGCGTTTGGTTAATTCATCTGCGATGCTGGAACATCCAAACTATACATTTATGGAAATGAACTGCCATGAGGAGTACACGAGCTATCTCATCGTGACACGAAAGAAGACGAATATACGGATCGCGAAGGAGGAGTTGCAGTGGTTGCAGCTGATTACCTCCTATTTGGAAGTAGGGATGGAAAATGTGTATCTGATTCGTAAGCTAACAGGCAGGCTTCAACAAATGGTTTCCCATCTCCCGCAAGAAGAACATCTTTGGTTACGGAAGGTGATGTTCGAGCTTCAGGAGGAGGAACGGATTCGAATTGCAACCGATCTTCATGATACAACGATGCAGGACTTATTTTTCCTCAAACGAAGATTAACGACCCTGGCAGAGAAACCGTCCATGCGGCAAGAGGATCGTGAACAGCTGAACAGCATGAACAACTTTGTAGAAATGATCAATGCCAGCTTGCGCCAAAGCTGTTTTGAGTTGAATCCTCACCTGCTGAAAGAGGTAGGCTTGAAGCAAACCCTGAAGTTGTACGTGGAGAAGGAATCGTATTCGATGCCATTCGAGGTTTCCTTTCGAGCAGAGCAGATTTCCGCGATTGAAGGCAAGGATTTATCGACCAAACGGCATATCTTTCGGATCGTGCAAGAATTACTTAACAACGCTAACAAGCATTCACAGGCTTCTCATGTCAGCTTTCATATGTGGGAAGAAGGCCAATTCTTATACCTAAGCTATCGGGACGATGGCGTAGGCTTTCATGTGAAGGAAGAGGTTGCTGTTGAAATCGCCGCATCGGGTATGGGGCTTGCCTATATGAGAAGCCGTGTGCTGCATGTGGGCGGGAGCTTTGAACTGGAGACCGCAGTGGGTGAAGGGACCCAAATCTTAATCACAATACCAACTGAGGAAGTGATGTCAGCATGAGTGAAATCGTCAAAACATTAGTGGTCGATGACCATCCCTTATTTGCGCGGGCGACGAAGACGTTGCTGGATGAAATAGATCGTATCGAGGTTATTGGCGTTGTTAGTAATGCGAAGGAATGCTTGGAGCACGTGAAGCTGCATCAGCCAGGGCTCGTATTTCTAGATTATCAGCTTCCCGATCAGACAGGAACAGAGGTTGCCGCACAGCTCAAGCAGCTATATCCGCACATCCATATTGTTATATTCACAGGTATCGAGCTGGCAGGCATTTATAATAAATTGATTGAAATGAAAGTAAGCGGCGTACTCTCGAAGGAGTCGAGTGAGCGGACGATTAAGAATATGGTCTATTGCATTTTAGATGGATATACGATGATTCCGCTGTCCTTTTTCAACCAGATGCAATTAAATGAGACGGATGCAGGAGAAGAGTGTGAGCTGCAAGAGGAAGAAGTACTTATGATGAATATGCTTGTTAAAGGGGCCACGCACGAACAAATTGCTGAGCGGATCTTCATGAGCAAACGAACGGTAGATAATTATTTGCGGAAGATTTATGACAAGTGGGGTGCCAAATCAAGGACAGAGGCTTTGGAGAAGTTTATCAAAAGTAAATACTACACCTGAAAGTAGGCGCTTCGCATGCAGGACATTCAGCAGCATATGGCACAGATGATGGATGATTATATGTTCGATGAGGATTTGAAAGAGCTGCTGAGGTCATGTATGTCGGATAAGGAGACGTCTTTACTATCATGGGCGAAAATTACTTTGTGCGTACACGCCATGTTTGGCGGTAATTCACCCGATATAGGGCGTCGTGCCGCAATCACAGAGTTGGTTATTCTCATTTTGGATATCGTCGACGATTTGCAGGATCAAGATAGTGAGAGTAAACCGTGGATGAAGGTAGAGCTAGCGAGTGCATTGAATGCTGTGCTTGCGCTGATTGTCGGGGTGATCGGAGAGCTTGGAAAGCTGAATGCAAGCGGAAGTATGCTCGCCCAAATCAGTAAAATTATCGCGAGATCGATCAATGGTCAGCATAAAGATGTGACGAATGCCGCTGCGACTGTTGATTCGTATCTGTGGATGACGCAAGAGAAATCCGGCTCGTTGTTCCGGTTGGCGTGCTACATGGGATACGCGGGGACGGATTGTTCGGAGGAAACCACTGAACAACTTCACCAAATAGCTGATTGCGTAGGACTGCTTCATCAGATTCAAAATGATATGCGTGATCTCGTTCGCTACGATGAGAAAAGTGATTTGATGGCAAGGAAGCGGACATTGCCGATTTTGTATTTGCTTTCTGTGGAAGACGAAGCCTTTTCACCTGTCAAAGCGTACTATGAGGGACAGATTACCGCTGCGTTGCTGTTGGAGAATCAAGAGAAAGTAAAAGAATTGATTCAGGACTCGGGCTGCTTGGAATATGCACGAATCGTACAAACAGTGTGTGTGCAGAAGGTTGAAGAGATTTACGGTGAGCTGCAGGCGCAGTCGCCGTGGAAGGAAGAGTTTAGAACGCTCACGGTTGGCGATTTCATAAAGCTGGGTGTGGGAGTAGAAGCGGGCAGCTTGGTGATAGAATAAGTAAGTATTAGCTATTACATGAATGAACCTTTTGGCGAAGAAGAGCAAGTAGTAGTCATGTTTACTAAAATACATTAGCAGGGTATAATTGCATTAGCGGAAGCACCGCCAAACGTAGGTTTTCTACGGATTGGTTGGTGCTTTTTTTATTTTCAAAATTATGGAGAAGTGTGGGGTGCAGGCTGTTAATGGCTATTGATCATGATCGATTATTCAAGGAATTGATTCAGACGTATCTCGAGGAGTTTATGTTGCTGTTTTTTCCGCAGTTGCATGAGGCGATAGATTTCGGGTTAATTTCTTTCTTATCGGAGGAGGTGTATACCGATGTTGTAGTGGGGGAGAAGCGAAAGGTCGATCTCCTCATCGAAACGAGGTTGAAGGGGGAAACGGCACTAATTATTGTACATATCGAATCGCAAGCGCAGTGGCAGAGCTTCTTTCCAGAGCGAATGTTTGTTTATTTTAGCCGATTATATGAGAAGCACCGATGTCGCATTATACCGATTGCTATTTTTAGCTACGATGAGGTAAAGGATGAACCGGATTCATTCCGTTTGCAATTTCCATTTAAGGATGTGCTGAATTTTCAGTATTACACGGTTGAACTGCGTAAGAAAGATTGGCGTCAATATATGAAGCAGGACAATCCAATCGCTGCTGCGCTGTTAAGTAAAATGGGGTATACTAAAGAAGAAAGAGTACAAGTAAAGCGAGAGTTTTTGCGGATGCTCGTTCGATTAGAGCTTGATCCGGCGCGGATGCATTTGATTACAGGATTTTTCGATACGTATTTGGTGTTGGATGACATAGAGAAGCAAGAGCTGCAGATAGAAATTCATAGGTTGGAGCCGATGGAGGAGGAGAAGATTATGGAGTTGAAAACACAATGGGAAAAGGATGCGGAATTGAAGGGCAAGATTGAAGGAAAGATCGAAGGCGAAATTGAAGGTGAACGTAAAATTCTTGGTAAGTTCATCAAATCCCAGTTCGGTGAAGCAAGTCGTGGAATGATCGAACAGTTAGCCTGTTTGACCGATCTTGATGTACTGGATCGTTTGACGGATCGGTTGTTCCAAGTCACTCTGTTAGAAGAAGCGCTAAAATTAGTAGACGAGGCTTATAAGGAACAGCAAACGATAAACTGAATTATTTGATAGATGAACCTCCTCCCTAATAAAGGGGTCCAGACCGTAAAGGCAGCTGCAATTGCGCAATGTGTTGATTTGGATATCTATTCAGAATGTAATTCGTAAGAGACTGGCTTTGGGCCTGTCTCTTTTCTTTACCACATTAGAAAGTATAAGTTTTCGGTTTCCGAAAACATCTTTCTAATTGGCGATAAAAACAACCTTTAAAACGCGGTCGCTCATCCTCGAAGGACTTCGAGAGAAGTTTTTCTCATGGCTTCATTTTGTCGAAAAATATAAGGTTCGATCACGTAAGCGCTTTCCGAGTCCGAAAACATGGGATGAACTCATATCGCCATGTTGAGAAACGTATCTTTGTTCTGAAACAGGTAAAAGATAGAAAAATACACCTAAAAAGCGAACTATTTAAAAGAACAAAGTAATAATCGTTCGTTTTTTCAAATTGACATGGCACGTTAGTTGGTAGTAAACTAGGTAAGCGGGAAATGATGCCGCACTAATTGAAAATGTCGAATCAACTCGTATAAAATCAGGAATAAGGCCTGGAAGTATCTACCCAAGAACCATGAATTTTTGGACTACGAGGAAGCGAATGAGGGGAACCATAGGAAATGATGGTCTTTTTGCATTCGGTTCTTTTGCTGTCCAGCGTATAGAATCGTGAATTCTAACTCTGGGCATTTTTATTTATATGAAGATTTTAAAAGTCGGCTTTCAGAAAGAGGTTTGTGATGACGGTACGTGTTGGTGTTATTATGGGAAGCCAGTCGGATTGGGAAACGATGAAGCATGCTTGTGATATGTTGGACGAACTGGGCGTAGCCTATGAGAAAAAGGTCGTTTCCGCGCATAGAACGCCGGATCTGATGTTCGACTATGCAGCATCGGCCATCGAACGAGGCCTACAAGTCATTATTGCCGGAGCAGGCGGTGCGGCGCATTTACCAGGAATGGTAGCAGCCAAAACAGAGCTTCCGGTTATTGGTGTTCCAGTCAAAACGTCTACGTTGAACGGTATGGACTCTTTGCTCTCTATTGTACAAATGCCAGGTGGCATTCCTGTTGCAACAGTGGCAATCGGTCATGCAGGTGCAACGAATGCAGGCTTGCTTGCAGCGCAAATTCTAGGCGCTTTCGATCCTGAGATCCAAGCGAGAGTGAAGGCTCGTCGTGCGCGCATTACGCAAACGGTCTTAGAAAGCAGTGACAATCTATGAGTGAAGCATCCAGCGGTAAAGTGATCCAGCCAGGCGGTACCATCGGTATTCTTGGCGGTGGGCAACTAGGGCGTATGCTCACGCTAGCAGGACGCAACATGGGGTACCGCTTCGTAACGCTTGATCCGACCGAAGACGCGCCATGCGGCCAAGTCGCGGATCAAATTCAAGCGAACTTCGATGATGTGGAGGCAGCCAGAAGGCTTGCCGCACGTTCGGACGTAATCACGTACGAATTCGAAAACGTCGATGCACACGTCACCAACATCTTGATGGAAGAGTCCTATGTTCCACAAGGCAGTCACCTTTTATACACGACACAGCACCGTCTTCGTGAGAAGAGAGCGATTCAAGCGGCGGGCGTACCTGTTGCGCCATACGCGGAAATCACGAGCGAGGCGGACCTAAGAGAAGCCGCTGAACGCTTCGGTACGCCGTGCGTACTCAAAACCGCTACTGGCGGTTATGACGGCAAAGGGCAATGGGTGCTACATTCGCTTGACGAAGTGGCAGAAGCCTATGAAACCCTCAGCCGCGCCAAAACCGAGCTGGTGCTCGAACAATTCATTCATTTTGACAAGGAATTATCCGTTATTGCAGCTAGAAGTCCACGCGGCGAGGTCAAAGCATTTCCTGCTGCTGAAAATATACATGTACATAATATTCTGCACGAATCCATCGTGCCGGCACGCATTCCTGTGCCCGTGCAGAAGGCAGCCGAAGAGCTAGCGATTCGTATTGCTGAGTCTCTCGGTGTGATCGGGCTCATTGCGGTTGAGCTATTCCTGACCAAGGATGGCCAACTGTACGTCAATGAGCTTGCGCCACGCCCGCATAATTCTGGGCATTACACGATGGAAGCTTGCCGGACATCACAGTTCGAGCAGCACGTACGCGCGATTTGCAACTTGCCACTTGGCTCAACGGAATTGCTAACGCCGGTTGTGATGGTCAATTTGTTAGGTGAGCATATCGCTCCTTTGCATGATCGTCTGGCTGAGCCAGGCTTTCTGGAGAATGAAGCTTTAGGCGTCTCTGCTAAGGTTCATCTGTACGGCAAGAAGGAAGCGAAAGAAAAACGTAAAATGGGCCACATCAATCTTTTAACAAGTGATGTTGAGAAAGCTCTGACTTGGATAGAACAGACAGGCATTTGGGAAAGTAAGTAAATGAAACTTATTGGAGGCACGGAATTATGATTGAACGTTATACACGCCCTGAGATGGCACGCATTTGGACGGAAGAAAATAAGTTTAACGCATGGCTTGAAGTTGAAATTCTTTCCTGCGAGGCTTGGTCCGAGCTTGGTGTAATCCCTAAGGAAGATGTAAAGGTATTGCGCGAGAAAGCAAGCTTCAACATCGATCGCATTTATGAAATCGAGCAAGAGACGCGTCACGACGTGATCGCCTTCACAAGAGCGGTATCCGAAACACTCGGACCTGAGCGTAAATGGGTTCACTACGGCCTAACGTCTACAGACGTTGTCGATACAGCACTGGGTTACTTGCTTCGCCAAGCGAACGAGATTTTGGACAAAGACATCCAGAACTTCATCGAAATCCTACGTAATAAAGCGATTGAACATAGAGATACAGCAATGATGGGCAGAACGCATGGTGTTCACGCAGAGCCAACGACGTTTGGTTTGAAGATGGCACTATGGTACGAGGAAATGAAGCGTAACCTGGAGCGTTTCCGTTTTGCCGCTGATGGCGTACAATTCGGTAAAATCTCAGGAGCAGTTGGCACGTACGCGAACATCGATCCTTTCGTTGAAGAATATGTATGTGGCAAGCTTGGTACGAAAGCAGCGCCAATTTCCACACAAACCTTGCAACGTGACCGTCACGCAGAATACATGGCTACACTTGCATTGGTAGCGACATCCCTAGACAAATTTGCAACGGAAATTCGCGCACTTCAGAAGAGTGAGTTCCGCGAAGTTGAAGAGCCATTTGCAAAAGGTCAAAAAGGCTCCTCCGCAATGCCGCACAAACGTAACCCAATCGGTTGCGAGAGCATTTCCGGTCTGTCCCGCGTTATTCGTGGACACATGGTGTCCGCTTACGAGAACGTAACGCTTTGGCATGAGCGCGACATTTCGCACTCCTCCGTTGAGCGTATTATTTTACCAGACGCAACACAGTTGCTGAACTACATGTTGAACCGTCTTGGTAACATCATCAAGAACCTGACGGTGTTCCCTGAGAACATGAAACGCAACATGCGCAGCACGTATGATGTTCCTTTCTCCGGCCGCGTCATGACGAAGCTGATCGACAAAGGCTTTGCGCGTGAGCAAGCGTACGATACGGTACAACCGAGAGCGATGCAAG
This sequence comes from Paenibacillus sp. P4_A9, assembly GCF_056402415.1. NCBI lineage: Bacteria > Bacillati > Bacillota > Bacilli > Caryophanales > Paenibacillaceae > Paenibacillus > Paenibacillus sp. P4_A9. The sequence goes on along the minus strand of NZ_JBFUHL010000016.1, from coordinate 79,719 downwards.
CATGGGAAGAGCAACGCTCATTCCGTGAAATTGTAGAGAACGCATCCGTGATTACAGAAGTGTTAAGCCCTGAAGAAATCGCAGATTGCTTCGATCCAAGCTGGCATTTGAAGCATGTAAGCACGATATTTGACCGTTTAGGTTTGAAATAGAAGATCTATTTAAGCAGGAAGGGGTGTGTGGTTCGTGGCAAATGCAATCTTGGATACAGCAGAAGAAATGATTAATGCGCCTCTGGTTCACAAAGGGAAAGTGCGTGAGCTGTATGATCTGGGCGATAGCTTTTTGATCGTGGTAACGGATCGGATTTCGGCTTTTGATTATATTCTTAAGCCTGGCGTTCCGGATAAAGGGTATGTCTTGAATGCATTGAGCAAGTACTGGTTCGGGATTACCAGCGGTTATATGAATAATCACATCATCCACACGGACGTAGAGAAGCTTCAAGCCATTATTCCAAGTGCGGAAGATCGCGAACTGTTGAAGGAACGTATTATTGTGGCGAAAAAGGCAGAGCGCATCTCCATCGAGTGCGTGGTTCGCGGCTATATCACAGGGAATGGCTGGAGACAGTACGAGAAAACTGGCGAAATTAACGGCCTTAAATTGCCTGAAGGCTTGCGCAAAAACGAGCGTTTGAGTGATCCGATTTTCACACCTGCAGCGAAAAATGATGTTGGTCACGATGAGGACATCTCCATTGCCCAAATGATCGAGCTTGTCGGCGAAGAGTTGACTTACGCACTGCAAGAGCGCAGCATCATGTTGTACACGCTGGCGCATAGCATCTGTGAGCAAAAAGGCATCATTTTAGCAGATACGAAGTTTGAATTCGGTTTCTATGCGGGTGAACTTATTATCATTGATGAAATTTTTACACCGGATTCTTCCCGTTACTGGTCACAAGATAAATATGCTTTGGATATCGAGATCGATTCCATGGACAAAGAGCCTGTTCGCACGTACTTAGCGGGATCAGGTTGGGATAAAAACAGTGAACCGGATGAGCTTCCAGCAGCAGTTGTGGAAGAGACTTCGAACCGATATAAAGGGATTTTGCACCGTTTGGTTGACTAAAAATGTGGGTTCAAAAAGTCGAGTTTTCAGCACCGAGAAGATTGCGAGAACCTGAAGAAGGAGGAGCGGAGTGTAGGCAAAACCTACATGAGCACCGGACTTCGAAGGTGAACGCAAGATTCGATGTCGAATAGGCTTCTCGGATTGCTTCGTGATCAAAAGACGACTTTTTGAACTACCTCTAAAATAACGCTGAGGAGAGATTTTATATGAAAGCAACAGTCTATGTAACAATTAAACAGAACGTATTGGACGTGCAAGGAACGGCAGTACAAGGAGCACTTCACTCCATGGGTTTCGAAGAAGTGGGCAAAGTGCGCATCGGTAAATATTTGGAGCTTGAGCTAGGTACAACAGACAGAGCAGAAGCGGAAGCACGCGTTAAAGCGATGTGCGAGAAGTTGCTTGCAAACACAGTAATCGAAGACTACCGTTACGAATTGGTGTAATAGACACAAGTTAATCAAAGCGAATGCTTACGAAGCTAGTTTTGCTAAAGCAAAACTTTTAGGAGGAAGAAGTCATGAATTTTGCGGTTCTTGTGTTCCCGGGATCGAATTGCGATATCGACTTGTACAAAGCGATTGAAGACACGATTGGTCAACCTGTTGACTATGTATGGCATACGGACGGCGACTTGTCCAAATACGATTGTATCCTAGTACCAGGAGGATTCTCTTATGGGGATTACCTGCGTTGCGGAGCGATCGCTCAGTTTACGAACGTCATGAAGGCTGTTGTTAAGGCTGCGGAAGAAGGCAAGTACGTTCTAGGTATTTGTAACGGATTCCAAGTGTTGACGGAAGCTCGTTTGCTGCCAGGTGCTTTGCTGCGCAATAACAGCATGAAATTCCGCTGTCACCAAGCAGTTCTGAAGGTTGAGAACAACACAACGGCGTTCACACGTGATTATGCCGAAGGTGAATTGATCAACATTCCGATCGCACACGGTGAAGGCAACTACTATTGTGATGACGCAACACTGAAAGAATTGCAAGAAAACAACCAAATCGTTTTCCGTTATGAAGCGGGTAACAACCCGAACGGATCACTTGATGATATCGCAGGAATCAGCAATAAAGCAGGGAACGTCGTGGGTATGATGCCCCATCCAGAGCGCGCCATTCATGAGATTCTAGGCTCCGCCGACGGTAAGAAAATGTTCACATCAATTCTAAGTGCTTGGAGGGAAAAACATGACGCAGCAGCTATCCGCTAAGGAACCATCTCCGGAACAAATCGCGGAACAGAAGATTTACAAGCAAATGGGTGTAACCGACGAAGAGTTTGCTAAGATTTGTGGCTTCCTTGGACGTACGCCTAACTATGTAGAGATCGGCGTATTCAGCGTAATGTGGTCCGAGCATTGTTCTTACAAAAATTCCAAACCCGTGCTTCGCAAATTCCCAGTAACAGGACCTCGCGTTCTAATGGGACCTGGTGAAGGTGCAGGGATTGTAGATATCGGAGACAACCAAGCGGTTGTTTTCAAAATTGAAAGTCATAACCACCCTTCCGCAATCGAGCCTTACCAAGGCGCGGCGACAGGTGTGGGCGGTATTATTCGTGATATTTTCTCCATGGGCGCACGCCCAGTGGCGTTGCTGAATTCCTTGCGTTTCGGTAAGCTGCAAAACGATCGTGTGAAGTACTTGTTCGAGCACGTTGTCTCCGGTATCGCTGGATACGGTAACTGTATCGGGATCCCGACCGTTGGCGGCGAAGTGATGTTCGACGAGAGCTACGAGGGGAACCCGCTCGTTAACGCAATGTGCGTGGGTCTCATCGACCACGATATGATCCAACGCGGTGTTGCCAAAGGTGTTGGCAACCCAGTCTTCTACGTAGGCCCAGCAACTGGCCGCGACGGTATCCACGGTGCGACATTCGCATCCGAGGAGCTGACAGCTGAATCCGAAGCGAAGCGTCCAGCGGTTCAAGTTGGCGATCCGTTCATGGAAAAGCTAGTTCTAGAAGCTTGCTTAGAGTTAATCGATTCCGGCATCGTGCTCGGAATTCAAGATATGGGCGCAGCGGGGCTTACGTGTTCCAGCGCTGAGATGGCAAGTAAAGCAGGTAACGGCATGGAGCTGTACCTGGATGAAGTTCCACAACGCGAAGAAGGCATGACAGCTTATGAAATGATGCTGTCTGAGTCCCAAGAGCGTATGCTTTTCGTCGTTGAGCCGAAGGATGAGGCGCAAGCTAAGGGCATTTTCGAGCGCTGGGGCTTGCACTGCGCGAAAGTCGGTAAGGTAACCGACGACGGTTTCCTCAAGCTGATTCACCACGGTGAAGTCGTGGCGAACATGCCTGTAGGCGCACTCGTTGACGAGTGCCCAGTTTACAATAAGCCAAGCAAGGTGCCGGCTTATTACGAAGAGAGCGCATCGATCGATACAACACGTTACCCAGAGGTAACGAAGTTGACGGAAGCGCTGAAATCCGTACTCGCGTCCCCAACGGTAGCGAGCAAAGAATGGGTTTACAACCAGTATGACTACATGGTTCGTACGGAAACGGCTGTGCGTCCAGGTTCGGACGCAGCAGTAATCACAATCCGCGGTACGCGCAAAGGTCTTGCGATGACAACGGATTGTAACGGACGCTACGTGTATCTAGACCCAGAAGTGGGCGGGCGTATCGCGGTTTCGGAAGCAGCACGTAACGTAGTTTGTTCCGGTGCTGAGCCGCTTGCAGTTACGGATAACCTGAACTTCGGTTCCCCGGACAAGCCTGAGATCTTCTGGCAGCTGGAGAAATCCACTGACGGTATGGCAGAAGCTTGCCGCTTCTTGGATACGCCGGTTATCGGCGGTAACGTCTCGCTTTACAACGAGAATGCCAAGGGCGCAATCTACCCTACACCAGTTATCGGGATGGTTGGTCTTATCCATGATATCGACCACATCACAACACAAGGCTTCAAAAACGAAGGCGACATCATCATCCTGCTAGGCGAGACGAAAGCTGAGCTCGGCGGCAGTGAATTTCAATATGTGATTCACGGTGTTACGGAAGGCCGTCCTCCTGAGTTGGACTTGGCAACAGAGAAACGCCTGCAAAACGCTGTGCTCAAAGCGATTCAAGAAGGTCTTGTTGCTTCTGCGCATGACTTGTCTGAAGGCGGCTTGGCTGTAGCAATTGCAGAAAGCTGTATCAGTGGAAACGTAGGCGCATCGGTGAATGTAACGTCTGATCTTCGTCCTGATTTTGCACTGTTCAGTGAAACGCAATCCCGTATCGTATTGAGTGCTACGCCTGCGAAGGCTGATGCGCTTAAACATTGGATCGCTTCCCAAGGCGTACCATATCAAGAAATCGGCACAGTAACAGGTTCAGACTTGACTGTCAAAATCAATAACGAACAGCGTCTCCAGTCTCCGGTAAGTGAGCTGGCGAAAGTCTGGAAGGATGCGATTCCATGTCTAATGGCGTGAAACAATCCAAGGCCCTGAAGCTTCCTGCAGCTCCACTTGTACAACTTGATAATGGACAGCATGAGCTTTGGACAGGCGAATATTACAACGAAGGTATCGGCGGCCAAGGCGGATTGTTCGATAAGCTGAATGAGGAGTGCGGGGTGTTCGGGGTGTATGGTCATCCCGACGCGTCCTCGCTGTGCTATTACGGGCTGCATGCCCTTCAGCATCGTGGACAGGAAAGTGCCGGCATCTGTACGGTCGATGAAGGCAAATTTAATTATTATCGTGGCATGGGACTTGCCAAAGAGGTTTTTACAAATGATATCCTAGCACCTCTGACAGGTCCAACTGCGATTGCCCATGTTCGTTATTCGACAGCAGGCGAAAGCAAGCTGGCGAATGCACAGCCGCTCGTGTTCAAATACCGTGAGGGTGATCTAGCGATTGCCACGAACGGTAACCTAGATAATGCCAACATTATCAAGCGTGAGCTGGAGCGTAAGGGTTCCATTTTCCAAACTACAAGTGATACTGAGGTTATGGCGCATCTAATTGCTCGTTCGGAGCATGATGATATCGTTGATGCCGTGAAAGATGCGATGAATCAAGTCATCGGCGGCTTCGCATTCCTCATTATCACCAAGGATAAACTGATTGCAGCGCTCGATCCGAATGGCTTACGTCCGTTCATGATCGGCCGTCTCGGGGATGCTTACTTGTTTGCGTCGGAGACATGTGCTTTCGATGCTGTAGGAGCTACGTATTTCCGTGATGTGCAACCAGGCGAGATTATCGTTCTTGATCGTGATGGATTCCGTTCTGAACGGTTTACAGAGAGCGGCAGGCGCGCCATCTGTGCCATGGAATACATCTACTTCGCTCGTCCTGACAGCGACATCGACACCGTTAATATTCACTCCGCTCGTAAACGGATGGGTAAACGATTAGCGATGGAAGCTTTCGTGGATGCGGATATTGTAACAGGCGTGCCGGATTCAAGTATTTCCGCTGCGATTGGCTTTGCAGAACAAACCGGGATTCCTTATGAGCTGGGTCTGATCAAGAACCGCTACACGGGCCGGACGTTCATCATTCCAAGCCAAGAGCTTCGTGAGCAAGGTGTCAAAATGAAGCTGAGCGCCGTTCGCAAGGTGGTCGAAGGCAAGCGTGTCGTGATGATCGATGACTCCATCGTTCGTGGGACAACGTCCCTACGCATCGTCAACCTGCTTCGTGAAGCAGGGGCAACGGAGGTTCATGTGCGGATTTCTTCGCCGCCTTTTATGAACCCTTGTTATTACGGAATTGATACACCGGACCGCAAAGAGCTGATCGCGGCGATGAACACGATTGAAGAAATTCGCAAGGCGATCAACGCGGATTCGCTTCATTTTCTAACGAAGGATGGGCTGTTAGACTCGATCGGTCAAGGTTCCGCTGGCAAAGAGAGCGGCTACTGTACGGCTTGCTTCGATAATAGCTATCCAACTGAAATTGTTGATGTGACGAAGGTTGGCTGTGCTTGTGATTAATAAGTAGTAGAGAAAGAGGGGGTCTAGCGACCTCCTCATACATAGACAAACTAAGGAGTGTTGGTCAGTGTCGGATGCTTACAAAAAGGCTGGCGTCGATATCGCGGCGGGGAACGAAGCAGTAGAACGGATGAAAAAGCACGTAAAACGGACATTCCGTCCTGAAGTGTTAACAGATCTCGGAGGCTTCGGCGGGCTGTTCAGCTTGAACAAAGACAAGTATGAGGAGCCTGTTCTCGTATCCGGTACGGACGGCGTAGGCACGAAGCTGAAGATCGCTTTTGCCATGGATAAGCATGATACGATTGGGATCGACGCGGTTGCAATGTGTGTGAACGATATTATCGTTCAAGGCGCAGAGCCATTGTTCTTCCTCGACTACCTTGCTTGTGACAAAGTCATTCCAGAAAAAATTGAAGCGATCATTAAAGGGATCGCCGACGGTTGTGCGCAGTCTGGCTGCTCATTGATCGGTGGCGAAACGGCGGAAATGCCGGGCATGTATGCACAAGGGGAGTATGACATTGCCGGCTTTACGGTTGGAATCGTCGACAAGAAAAAGATCATCGACGGAACAACGATCCGTCCTGGAGATGTCGTGCTAGGACTAGCTTCAAGCGGTGTGCACAGTAACGGGTTCTCGCTTGTGCGTAAGCTTTTGCTAGAAGATAACGGATATACGCTTCAAGGGCATGTGGAAGAGCTTGGTGACAAGCTGGGTAACGTGCTTCTGGAGCCAACGAAGCTTTATGTGAAGCCAGTTCTGGCTATGTTGGAAGACGTAGCGATCAAAGGCATGGCGCATATTACAGGCGGCGGCTTCATCGAAAATATTCCGCGCGTTCTGCCTGATGGCGTGAACGTCGATATTCAATATGGATCATGGCCGATCCTTCCGATTTTCTCCTTGATGCAGCGTGTGGGTAACATCACGAACAATGATATGTTCCGCACGTTCAACATGGGAATCGGGATGGTTGTGATCGTGGCAGCTGACGATGCAGAGAAAGCTATTGCTGCAGCCGAAGCGCAAGGTGAGAAAGCTTACCGTTTAGGCGTTGTAACACATGGTAAGAGCGTGGTTACGTTCCAAGGAGCTGACGTATAATGCAGCCTTATCGCATTGCGATTATGGCTTCGGGCAGCGGCTCTAATTTCCAGGCCATTGTGGATCAGGTACAGAAGGGGAAGCTTGATGTCAGCATCGAGCTTCTTGTCTGTGATCGCCCACAGGCATTCGTTGTTGAGCGTGCGAAGGAAGCGAAGGTGCCTGTGTTTGCCTTCAACCCGAAGGAGTACGAAAGCCGTGAGGCGTATGAGACGCTTATCTTAAAAGAGCTGCAGGATCGCCAGGTTGATCTGGTCGTAATGGCAGGCTACATGCGGATTATTACGAATGTGCTGGTTGAGCCGTTCTTCGGGCGGATGATTAACATCCACCCATCGCTCTTGCCTTCGTTCCCCGGCGTACGCGCTGTAGAGCAGGCTGTTGAGTATGGCGTGAAGCAGACAGGCGTCACGGTGCACTTCGTCGATGGCGGGCTGGACTCCGGCCCGATTATTGCTCAGCGTGCCGTGGAGATCCACGAGCACGAGACGGCAGATTCGCTCACGGAGCGAATCCATGCGGCTGAGCACGTGCTGCTGCCGCAGGTTGTGCGGTGGCTGCGCGAGGGCCGCGTGAGCTTGGACGGCCGCAGGGTTAGCGTGCGGAAGTAGGTTTTGAGGTTCGATGCATGACTGCAAGCGTAGCGTGAATCATGCGAAAATACATTATTTTATTTCGGAAGCCCATCCAAACTAGTGGATTGATGCGAAAATGCATCATTTTCTGGCTCAATGTATGAGAAATCAGCTGAATAGGAACAAATTCCTGCATTTTCGCAACATTTTACGGCAATTTGACTGATTTGCGATAAGAAACCTGCACTTTTGCATCTTTTTTTGGCTGGTAGTGAGCCGGATGCGTCTGGCTACATGGTATTTATATAAATCATCATTTCATTTACCCATTCACATACAATTCCATTCCCTAAGGAGGAAGCATAGTGGCAATCAAAAGAGCACTGATCAGCGTTTTCGATAAAACGGGCATCGTTGAATTCGCGAGCGAGCTGTCGAAGCTGGGCGTTGAGATCATTTCCACAGGCGGTACGCTTAGTTTGTTGAAGGATAAAGGGGTACCGGTTATCGGTATTTCCGAGGTTACAGGATTCCCGGAGATCATGGATGGACGCGTGAAGACACTTCACCCGAATGTTCATGGTGGACTTCTGGCTGTTCGTGACAACGAAGAGCACCAAGCAAGCATGAAAGAGCTTGGCTTAGAGTACATTGATCTGGTTGTCGTGAATTTGTATCCTTTTGCAGAGACAATTGCGAAGCCTGATGTGACTTACGAAGATGCGATCGAGAACATCGATATCGGTGGACCGACTATGCTTCGTTCCGCAGCGAAAAACCATGCTTTCGTTTCCGTAATCGTCGACACGACGGATTATGCGAAAGTGTTGGAAGAAGTACAAGAGACTGGTGACACTACGTTGGAAACACGTAAACGTCTGGCGGCAAAAGTGTTCCGTCACACGGGTGCTTACGATGCTTTGATCGGCGACTATTTGACTGGCCTGCAAGGCGAGCCTTACCCAGAGCGTTACACAGTAACGTATGAGAAAATGCAAGAGCTTCGCTACGGCGAGAACCCGCACCAAAGTGCAGCGTTCTACCGCAAGCCGAATGCAGCTGCTGGCAATATCACAACGGCTGAACAATTACACGGTAAGGAATTATCGTACAACAATATCAATGACGCGAACACGGCTCTTCAAATTGTAAAAGAGTTCAGCGAGCCTGCGGTTGTAGCAGTGAAGCACATGAACCCTTGCGGCGTGGGTATCGGTACGAACGTACTTGAAGCCTACACGAAAGCGTACAATGCTGACCCGACGTCCATTTTCGGTGGAATCGTGGCTGCTAACCGTGCGATCGACGAAGCGACAGCACAATTGCTGCATGAGATTTTCTTGGAAATCGTCATCGCGCCAGATTTTACACCAGAAGCGCTTGAGATTCTGGCTAAAAAGAAAAACATCCGCCTACTCAAAGTAGCCGGTTTGGATACGATTGCTGGTCGCCAATCAGAGCCAGTGGTTACATCAGTTGAGGGCGGTATGCTTGTACAAGCTAGCGATGCTTACCAACTGACAGAAGCCGATCTAAAAGTCGTTTCCGAGCGTCAACCGACAGCGGAAGAGATGAAGCAATTGCTTTTCGCATGGAAAGTAGTTAAGCACGTTAAATCTAACGCCATCGTACTCGTGGCTGACGATATGACAGTCGGCGTAGGCGCTGGTCAAATGAACCGTGTCGGCGCAGCGAAAATCGCGATCGAGCAAGCTGGCGACAAGGCGAAAGGTTCCGTTCTTTCATCCGATGCGTTCTTCCCGATGGGCGATACACTTGAAATGGCAGCAAAAGCAGGCATCACTGCGGTGATTCAGCCAGGCGGCTCCATCAAAGACGAAGAATCCATTCGCGTTGCCAACGAAAATGGCATTGCGATGGTCATGACAGGCGTTCGTCACTTTAAACACTAAAACAATTGAGAATGCTCACGATTCGTAAGTGGACCGTGGGCATTCCCCATGAGAGGGGTTCCATCATATGCGTGTATTAGTTATTGGACGTGGCGGACGTGAGCATGCGATTGTATGGGCACTGAGCAAAAGCCCAAAAATCAGCAAACTGTTTTGCGCACCAGGGAACGGCGGAATTGCCGGATTAGCAGAGTGCGTGCCGATCACGGAGCTTCAGTTCGAAGAGATCAGTACGTTTGCTAAGGAGCAAGCGATTGATTTGGTTATGGTCGCGCCTGATGATCCGTTAGCGGCAGGTTTGGTCGATCATTTGGAGTCAAAAGGGATTGCAGCCTTCGGCCCGCGCGCCAACGCTGCGATCATTGAAGGCAGCAAAGTGTTCATGAAGCAGCTGCTTAAAAAATATAGCATCCCTACGGCGGCTTATGAGTCTTTTGATGCGTATGAGCCGGCACTTGCTTACTTGCGCTCGCAGACAGCGCCTATCGTAATCAAAGCAGACGGCTTAGCCGCTGGTAAAGGTGTTACGGTTGCTCAAACGATGGAAGAAGCGGAAGCAGCGCTGAAAGACATCATGGTGGGTCAGGTGTTTGGTAAGTCAGCAGGCGCAAGCGTCGTGATCGAGGAGTTCCTGACAGGCCAAGAAATGTCCTTGTTGGCATTCGTGGATGGTTCGACTGTGCGTTTGATGGTGCCTTCGCAAGATCATAAGCCAGTCTTCGATAATGATAAAGGGCCGAATACAGGCGGAATGGGGACGTACTCCCCACTGCCGCATATTCCTGAGTCCATCGTGCAAGAAGCACTTGTGAACATCGTTCAACCAACGGCGGATGCGATGGTGGCAGAAGGCCGTCCGTTCAAAGGCGTGCTGTATGCGGGTCTGATTTTGACTCCTAACGGTGTAAAAACGATTGAGTTCAACGCGCGATTCGGTGATCCAGAGACGCAGGTGATTTTGCCGCGATTGAAAACGGATTTGCTGGATATTTTCCTAGCGATCAACAACGGCACGTTGGCTGAGCAGCCGATTGAGTGGAGTGAGCAAGCCGCAGTATGCGTGATCGTGGCTTCGCCAGGCTACCCAGGTCCATATCCGAAAGGATTGCCGATTACGGGCCTCGATCAAGTGCAGGATTCCCTTGTGTTCCACGCAGGTACAGCCGTTGAAAACGGGCAAATCGTCACCAATGGTGGACGCGTGCTCGGTATCACTGGCCTTGGCAAAGATATTGTAGAAGCTCGTCAGAAGGCTTATGCGGATGCGGATCGGATCCATTTTGAAGGCAAGCACTACCGAACAGACATCGCGATGAAAGCATTGAAATAGCTTGTAAGAACAACAAAAAAACACAGTCCTCTTAGAAGCGATTACCCGATTGGGGGCGTGCGCAAGGGGGCTGTGTTTTTTACGTGTGACGGGGCGTGCTGGAATGGTGTAGTGGACGGTGCTTTGCCCAGCTACTTTTTATCCCAGCCTCTAATATATTTACTTCTGTTCTTGTAGACGAAAAAACACGCCAGTAAGGCTAGAACGACTAATGAAATGGACAGCCAGTGATCAGTGATGTAATCCCAAAGTGCCTGCATAGCGGGACCTCCCAAATGTGGAGAAGCATGGTAATGTTATTTTCGTGAATGTTGGCTGTTTTTATACAGAACATAGAGAAAAGGGGGGATTGCCGATGTGTTATAAAAGAATGCTGCACCTCGCTGCGGTCATATCGCTTATAGGTTTTTTGGCTGCTTGTGGGGATAACCAGCCGCCGTCATCAGCGGCTTCGCCTACGACAGGGGCGGTGCAGAGTGTGCAGCCTGCTAAGCAGGAAGCGTCAGCTACGGTTAATGTGACGGCTACCGCTTCGACGTCTGGGGTACAGGCTGCACCTACAAATACGCCGTCGCCAATAGTGGCTCCAACACCAGTTGCAACACCAACAACGAAGCCAACACCATCGAAGGCGGCTTCTCCAACCACGGTACCGAACATCCCTAAGAGCAATAAGCTCGTGATGATCGATCCTGGGCATCAACGGCTGGGCAACAATGAGCCTGAACAGGTCGGGCCAGATACACGAGAAACGAAGGCCAAGGTCAGCTCAGGAACCGTTGGTGTACGCACGAAGAAACCGGAGTATGTGCTCAATCTGGAGGTATCCCTGCTGCTTAAAGCTGAACTGGTTCAACGGGGGATCATTGTTACGATGACGCGTGAGACGCATGACGTGGATATCAGCAACAAGCAGCGTGCGGATATGGCGAATGAGGCGGGCGCGGTGTTGGTTGTACGGATTCACGCGGATGGGGACGCAGCGGCGAGTACGAGGGGGTTTTCGGTGCTGTACCCGTCAGCTGCACAAACAGCTGTTAAGCCCATCGCCGCGGAGAGTAAGCTAGCCGCTGGTTATCTGCTCGAAGGCTTGCAAAAAGCAACAGGCTCGAAAGGGCGAGGCCTTTCAGCACGCGACGACCTTAGCGGCTTCAACTGGTCGAAGGTACCCGTCGCACTCGTAGAAATCGGGTTCATGACGAATCCCGAGGAGGACGAGTTGATGTCGGAGGCTGCGTATCAACAGAAGCTGGCTAGCGGTATTGCGGATGGGATTGCGCAGTTTGTGAACGGTAAGTGATGAGGCCGGAAGGACGAAAGCGCTGAAGCACTGACGGAATCACCCCACGCTAGCGCGGCAAGGTTTTATTTTCACAGATTCGAGAATAATGTAGATAATTGGCACTGATTTGTGTTTGTGTGGGAGGGGGATTTGCGATGCTACCGGCATTTTTTATTGCACATGGCTCACCGAGCTTGGCGATTGAGCAGCATGCGTACACGGAGTTTTTGCAAAGACTTGCGATGTCGATTCCAACGCCTAAAGCCATTGTGATTTTCAGTGCGCATTGGGAAAGCGCTGTGCAGAAGATTAGCTCGGCCGTCGAGCCGGAGATGATCTACGATTTCTCAGGTTTCTCGGAAGAACTTTATGACATTAACTATCCGGCCAAAGGGGATCTTACCCTAAGCCTGCATATCCAGCAGCTGTTTCAGCAAGATGGCATACGCTGTGAGCTCAATGACAGGCGAGGCTTGGATCACGGAGTCTGGGTTCCGCTCTCCATTATGTATCCAAATGCACAGATTCCCGTGGTAACGCTGTCCGTCAATCCAAAGCTAACGCCCGAGGAGCATTATCGGATTGGTGCCGCGATAGGATCCTTACGGGATGAGCAGGTACTCATTATTGGCAGCGGCGGGACGGTGCACAACTTACGGAAACTGGATCCTGATAATCCGGTGCCGAAGCTATGGGCTGTGGAGTTTGACGAGTGGTTAGCGGAGCAGCTAGAAACGTGGAATTTGGAGGCGCTGATCCGCTACGACGAAAGAGCGCCGCATGTGCGGGAAGCGGTACCGACGCCGGAGCATTTTGCCCCGTTGCTGATCGCGCTTGGAGCGGGTGATGCTTCACGGAGCGCGAAGCTGCTGCACCATAGCTTTCAGATGGGCAGCCTGAGCTTATGCTGTTGGATGTTCGGCAGTTTAGGTGCGCGTAAGAAGAATGATTAAGTTTATGGCGGTTTGCAGTAAGCGAGAGGAGAGCCTGAGGGTTGTCTCGATGCCGTCCTTATTGCCCACAAAAGGGGGTTGACCGCCGCCATGTGCCGGCGCCACTACGCACCCAGGATCTGATAGCAAAAGTGCATAAGTACAACCATTTATCGGAAAATCATAGCAAAATGAGAAATACGTGCGATTCTGCAGTTATTTTTAGTAATATTGATGAATTCAGAGGATTCACGCCAAAATAGTTGCATATTCGCACGTATTCTTATCTAGACGAGGTTGTGCGCAGCTAAAGTTGCACATTTGCATTTTAGGCAGGGTGGATGCCCGCTTAATCCAAAAACCGACCCTTATGCTCCGGCTTTGGCAGCATGCAGTGCTCGGTCTGGCCGAACCAACGATAGCGGTTGCGCGCGATGATGTTGTATCCGAGGTTTCGGATCGGAGCCGGAATCACGATGGCCGCGTAGGCTAGTGGCCAAGCGCCCCGCAAGCGACGAGCAATACGCAGGGTAGCTGAGCTGCGTGTATAAGCGTGCTTACTTTGGATCAGCACAATGGTGCTTAGTTGATCTTGGGGCAGCTTGTGCTTGGCGAGCAGTCTTTGTCCTGTCTCCGACTGGAGAGTAGCGAAGTGAAACACGCCCTTCGGGTCGTTTCGTAGGATGAACTGCACCGCATTACTGCAAAGCAGGCAAACACCATCGAATAAGATAATAGATACTTGATCAGTAGGAATCGACATGCTATCTCCTTTGGTCCGCACATTTTAGATGAAACCATCTCTATTATACGTTGATGTCCCTGCATAGCAACACTGGTACATGCAATGATTCCATATTGTTTTTATGAGTAACATGGGCAATAATATACCTATACAGGTATAGGGAAGGAAGGCTGTCTATGGAATATGATGATGATGTGAAGAAACGTTTAAGGCGTATGGAAGGCCAGATTCGTGGGATTTTGCGCATGATGGAGGAAGAACAGGATTGTAAAGATGTCGTGAGCCAAATTTCTGCTGTCCGCAGCGCTGCGGATAAAACGATTGCCACCATAGTTGCTGTCAATTTGGAGAGTTGCATTATGGAGGAAAAAGAAGCTGGTAGGGACACAAGCAAGATGGTCAAGCAAGCAATAGAGTTGTTAGTTAAGAGCCGTTAATGTGTGCTTAAGAAAAGAGGCAGGTTATGGATGGTAATATGATTTTCAATCTCGTAGCGTTAGGTTTTATTGTTTGGTTCTTTTATTCCCGCTTTGCAGGGGTCAAAGGGCTGCGCAATCTTTCGTCCGAACAATTTCAGGATGCTATGGCGGCGGACAAGGACAAGTCTGTTCTCATTGATGTGCGTGAGCCTGGCGAAGTGAAGCAAGGGTACATCCCAGGGGCGGTGAATATCCCTTTGTCCTCAATGGGTAAGAGATTGAGCGAAATCCCTAAGGACCGTCAGATCTACCTATACTGTCGGAGTGGTATGAGGAGCAAACAAGCCGCGAGAATGCTGCGGAGAAATGGCTTTAGCGAGCTGTCTCATCTGAAGGGCGGCATCATGTCCTGGAGGGGCAAGCAAACACAATAAGGAAAAAGTCATTAGCCTATAAGTAGGTTAATGACTTTTTTGTCTTTATTCATGAAAGCTAGTCCGCCCGATTCGGCCTCTGTCCTTTTGAAAATAAACATGCAGGAAGAACTCCATAACACCATAAGCAACAGCTACGATCGCCATATCTGTAAAAGTTAGGGACCAGTCGTAGAAATGCCTTTCCACCAGCCAGAAGAAGGCGAAAGTTAATAACATATCCGCTAGTACAGCGGCAATGTTATTCGTAAGTCTTAAAAACAGTTGATCAACAACGACGTAGGTAACGAGGGTAAACGTATACGTAGCACTAAGTGCTCCCATAAATGTAGCATCCGTAAGGTACATCAAGATGGGAACAATGATGATGCCATTTATCAAGAACTTTAAGAGTAACTTTCCTAACATGGCCAACATGGTCTCGCCTTCTTTCACTAGGAATACATGTCTGTACTTAATATGGCTTCCGAGTGCTTAGGCTATGCTTGTTCTACCGATTCAAAGTAAACAAATAATTATATTTGCTTGCATGTTTGAGCTCATCGAGGATAATACCATAGACCGTATCCTTATAGATGCCATAAGGGAGCCCGAACCAGATTTTACGATATTTCTCTACCGCTGATAATTCGCCTTGAAGGGCTTTTTGAATGCCTTCTGAATACGTACGTATAGGTTGGTACTGCTCATCGCTTACCCCATAGACATCATGACCGGTCATCTCGCGATACATGCCGCGAAACATGGCGTTATGACTGCGTTCATCATTACGTATGGTTGTTATGATTGCGGCCTGTGCAGGCGTAGGAGCGAGTTTGATCAATTCATCATAAAACAATTCATCGTTCCGTTCGTCTTGCACCGAAGATTTAATTAATTCTAAAGCTTGCTGATATCCTACATTCCACACGGGCTGAAAGTTGTTGCGGTAATCATACGGATATATCCAATACATTGGTGATCCTCCATTGATTTAGTTTTAGATCAGTATATGTAGGAAAGCCTAGTGGGGTTCGAGATGTCATTATTTGATAGAGAATAGGGGTTGACGAAAAGTAAAAGTTTTATTATAGTATACACATACCCAAACGGGTATAAGTATCGCAAATCAACATTAATAATCATGAAATGATGGTTTAATAAGTTGGAGTAATGCCCTTTTTTTTGCTCAAAAATATACCCCATAGGGTATATTGGTTGTAATTCTGAATTTCAATCTAATTCACTCTAGGGAGGAAATAACATGTTAAAGCAAGTTCAATTGCAAGCAATGAGTGCGGCAGAATTATCGAAAAAAGTTCTAAACAACGAGTCGATTTTTATTTTGGATGTGCGTAACGAAAGCGACTTTCAAGATTGGAAAATCGAAGGCAAACATGTACAGGCAATGAATACACCTTATTTTGATTTGATTGATGGGGTAGAAGCCATTCTAGATCAAGTTCCCGATGATAAGGAAATCTTGGTCGTCTGTGCGAAGGAAGGTTCTTCGAAATTTGTTGGGGAACAATTGATCGAACAAGGGAAACAAAAAGTTTCTTACTTGGTAGGCGGCATGAAATCCTGGAGTGAGCATCTGGAGCCCGTTAAAGTCGGTGATTTGAAAGATGGTGGAGAAATTTATCAATTTATCCGCGTGGGTAAAGGCTGCTTGTCCTATATGGTCATCTCGAACGGTGAAGCGGCGGTCATTGACGGCGTCCGAATGACAGAAGTTTTTGAAAATTTTGCTAAAGATAAAAATGTAACCATTAAACATACGTTGGATACGCATCTTCACGCTGATCACATCTCAGGTGGGCGGCAATTAGCTGAAAAAACAGGAGGCACATATTGGCTACCGCCTAAGGATGCAGATGAAGTGGTGTTTCATTATGAGAAGCTGGAGGAAGGAAACCGCATTGTAGTAGGCGATACCGAAATTCACATTCAACCCATTTATTCGCCTGGGCATACGATCGGAAGCACTTCATTAATCGTTGACAATCAATTCTTGCTTTCGGGAGACATTTTATTCGTAAAATCAATTGGTCGTCCTGATCTCGCGGGCAAAGCAGAGGACTGGGTAACAGACCTTAGAACAACATTGTATGAACGCTATAAGCAGTTATCCGAAGATTTAATCGTGCTTCCCGCCCATTTCGGCCAAGTGACAGAGTTAGGAGAAGGAGGTCAGGTTTCTGCCCGTCTTGGCGATCTCTATAAGGTAAATCAAGGTCTGAATATACACGATGAATCAACCTTCCGTCGTACCGTAACTGAGAATTTGCCTCCTCAGCCTAATGCATACCAAGACATTCGCCTGACGAATATGGGGAAGATTACGCCAACTGACGAGGAACAAAGAGATATGGAGATTGGGCCTAATCGTTGCGCGGTTCATGATGCTTAAACCAAAGGAGGCGTACAGCTATGTATAAAGAACAAATGCCGGAAGAAGTGCTAAGTCGGATCAATGGGAAAGAAAATATAGTCATTCTGGATGTGCGGGAATCTGATGAGTGGGAGTCTGGTCATATTCCAGGTGCTAAGCATATTCCGCTAGGGCAAATCGCAAGAGCGCTCAACGAATTGGATCAAAAACTAGAAACAATCGTCGTCTGTCGCAGCGGTAACCGAAGCGGACAGGCATGTGAATTCCTATCTTCGATGGGTTATAACGTACTTAACATGCCAGGAGGCATGTCCCGATGGACCGGGGAAATGGCTTACGGTAAATAAGTATTTTAAATAAATGGAGGTTATGTTCATGACTACACTGCAAGTGAATCGTCTGATCGAATGTGAAGGACTTGCCTGTCCGCTGCCAGTCGTTCGAACCAAGAAAGCGATGGATGAAATGAACCCAGGCGAAGTATTGGAAGTGCGCGCAACAGATAAAGGCTCAATAGCTGACCTGAAGAGTTGGGCCAGTCGTACGGGACACCAGTACCTTGGGTTAAAAGAAGAAAACGGCGTGTTTCACCATTTTATCCGCAAAGCCGAACCCGCGGATACGAAGGCAGAAAAAAAATATCCACATACCGCTTCAAATGACGAAGTTCAAACAAAAATTTCGTCAGGCGAAGAGATGTATATCCTAGATGTTCGTGAACCTGCTGAATATGCATTTGGACGTATTCCAGGAGCCATTTCGATCCCTCTAGGTCAATTTGAAGAGAAATTAACCGAGCTTGATCCAGGTAAAGCCTATTATGTTGTATGCCGGACTGGAAATAGAAGCGATATGGCCTGCCAAATCTTATCGGACAAAGGGTTTCTTCATGTTCGTAATGTAACACCTGGTATGACTGAATGGATTTATGATCAAGAACAAGATTAACAACCAAAAAGGAGACGAAAACACATGACGAATAAAAAAGTAGCGCTTATAGCATCAACGGGTGGTTTGGAGACAGCATACAAAGTTTTGAACATCGCAACAGCGGCAGCGGCGTTGGATGCAGAGGTGGCCATCTTCTTTACTTTCGAAGGATTGTCCATCATTCATAAGGAATCGGAACAAATGCTGAAGCTTAAACCGGGAAATGAAGGTCTAGTGGAAGGCTTTAAGAAAGCAAATGTTCCATCAGTGAAAGACCTCATAGATATCGCCAAAGAATCGGGAGTCCGCCTTATCGGTTGTCAGATGACAATCGATGTCATGGGATTGGAGAAGGAGCATTTTATTGACGGTATTGAACTTGGGGGCGCCGCGACATTCTTAGACTTTGCTTTTGATGCCCAAGTAAGCTTGAATTTCTAAGGGGAAATCATCCCTATTATTGCGGTTAACATTTCAAACAAATAAGGAGAGATCATCATAATGGCAAATTTAGTTGTAGATGCAAAAGGACTTGCTTGTCCAATGCCGATTGTTAAAGCGAAGAAAGGGATAGATTCCTTAGAACCAGGACAAATCATGGAGTTGCAAACAACCGATAAAGGTTCCATGAAGGATTTCCAAGCATGGGTTAACCAAACGAAGCATGAATTGATTGATTCCAAAGAAGACAATGGCGTATTTACCTTTATTGTTAAAAAGGGCTAATGAAAATTGAAAAGCTACCACACCAGAAAGTAAGATTGTTTCAGAATATCCGTACGAGAAAGTCCCTTTAAAATGGTTGTTAAACGAAGCTCTACTGCGAATTTGTTTGTACATTTTTAGCTTTTTTCGCCAAATTTAATACATATACCGCGGTATATGTATATGTGTGTGTAAACAAAGAGAGGATGATTTTCATGATAGAAAATAAAGAAAAATCAACGATTGTACTTTTTAGCGGAGAATTGGATAAGGCTATTGCAGCTTTTATTATTGCCAATGGTGCAGCTGCTTATGACCATGAAGTAACGATGTTCTTCACCTTTTGGGGACTAAATGCGCTGCGTAAGGATGAATCTGTTCTGATCAAAAAAGGATGGCTGGAGTCCATGTTCGGCAAAATGATGCCGCGCGGAGCGAACAAGCTGGGGTTATCCAAAATGAATTTCGGAGGGATAGGTCCCAAGATGATCAAGCATGTGATGAAAAAGCATAATGCATTGACATTGCCGCAACTCATTGAATTAGCTCAAGAGCAAGGGGTTAAGATGGTGGCTTGTACGATGACGATGGACCTGCTTGGGTTGCATAAGGAAGAACTGCTCGATGGTATCGAGTATGCAGGGGTCGCTGCTTATTTAGGTGACGCAGCAGATGCCAAAGTGAATTTATTTATTTAAATGGAAAAGGGTAAACACCAGGAAATGAGGTCTTGAATATGTCTTATAACGCCATTTTTAATATCGCGATAGTGCTTCTTCTCGTCTGGTTTGTGTATGCCCGATTCGTCGGCATCAAAGGTCTTAAGAATTTAACGCCCGAACAATTTCAAGGTGAGTTAAAGCTAAACCTTAATCGCATATTGATTGATGTTCGTGAACCCGGTGAAGTAAAACAAGGTTATATTGCAGGAGCGAAAAACATTCCCTTATCTCAACTTAAACAACGACTTGGGGAGATCCCCATAGATAAAAATGTTTATCTGTATTGTCGCAGCGGAATGAGAAGCAAACAAGCAGCACGAATTCTCCACAAGAATGGTTTCCGAAATCTTGCCCACTTGCAAGGTGGAATAATGTCTTGGGATGGGAAAATAACCAAATAGGCATAGCTAATTTGAGTCATGAAGACGCAAGGAGGTCTTGCAGATGGCATTAATTCAAGTCTCGGATCGTGATTTTGAAGAAAAAGTAATGAAATCTAAAGTTCCTGTACTCGTCGATTTTTACGCAGATTGGTGTGGGCCCTGTCGGCTGGTTGCACCTATGCTGCAGGAATTGAGCGAAGAATTACATGATCGTGCGGTTATTGTAACAGTTAATGTCGATGATAATCCAATGACGGCAAGAGAGCAGCATATCATGAGTATTCCCACAATGAAGCTTTTTAAAGATGGCAAGATGGCAGCTATGATGATTGGACTACAGCCCAAAAATGAACTTACAAAAATGATCAAGGATCTCATGTAGAACGGAGATCGTTTCAGATAGGAGGAGAACGTGATGGATTATGGATGGATCATTTTATTATTCGGTATTGGATTTATTGGATCACTAATCTCCGGTATGGTTGGCATTGGAGGATCTATCATTAAGTATCCGATGCTACTATATATCCCGCCAGCCTTGGGGTTTATGGCATTTACGGCTCATGAAGTATCAGCAATTAGTGCGGTTCAAGTCTTTTTCGCGACACTTTCTGGTATGATGGCCTTTCGAAAAGGGGGGTATATCAATAAATCCCTTGTATTCATTATGGGGGGAACCATTGTTATCGGTAGCTTTATTGGGGGGTATGGTTCCAAATTTCTATCCGACTCGTTCATTAACACTACCTATGCAGTTCTAGCGCTAATCGCAGCGGTTATGATGTTTCTTCCGAAAAAAGGACAGGAAGATATGGACTTTGCCAAGGTGAAGTTCAATAAACCGGTTGCGGCGATCTTCGCGGCCATCATAGGAGTCGTTTCGGGTATCGTTGGTGCGGCGGGCGCGTTTATTACCGTACCTGTCATGCTGGTCATTCTGAAAATTCCGACACGTGTAGCTATTGCTTCTTCCCTAGCTATTACCTTTATCTCCTCCATCGGCTCAACCGCCGGAAAAGTAGCGGGAGGACATATGCTTCTTGTCCCGTCGATTGTAATGGTTATTGCAAGTACCATCGCAGCTCCAATTGGAGCGAAAATCAGTAAGAAATTGAACGCTAAGCTGCTTCAGTGGATTTTGGCTGCGCTCATTGTAGCAACAACGGTTAAAATATGGATGGATATTTTGAGTAAATAGCGGAAAAACCTCCAATGATTCTATTAGTCATGTCTCTAGCATATACTTAAAGCATGTACACTAGAATCAGAGATAACGAGGTGTCGCTTTGAAACAATTGCAGATGATATTTCCTACAAAAACGCTAAGCATTACGCTTGTCCTTGGCTGGGTTGCTTTAATGATGACGGCTTGCAGCAATGAGCCTGCAGCCTCGCCTGCGGAAAACCCGCAAGCCATCACCGTGACGGCTTCGGCAACCCCATCGCCTGCGTCGCAGCCTACGACCACAACTGTGGAAGCTCAGCAGCTCCCTTTCAAATTCCCGTTAACTGGTTTGCCAACCGATCACGAAGTGAAGACTCGTCCCTATATGGTCATGGTCGAAAATGCCCCACAAGCCCGGCCCCAATCCGGCCTCGATCAAGCAGACATCGTCTATGAGATCCTTGCCGAGGGCGAGATTACTAGATTCGTCTCTGTATTCCAGAGCCAAGCTGCTGGAGCGATCGGTCCTGTGCGCAGCATTCGACCTTATTTTGTGGAGATCGGTGACGCGCTGGATGCGATTATCGTGCATGCTGGCTGGAGTCAGGATGCGATGGATATGATGGCTGGCCGCAAGCTGTCCCATCTCGACGAAGTCTATGGCGATGGCGCCTACTATTGGCGCTCCACCGATCGTAAGGCACCGCACAACCTGTATACCTCTGTGGATAAAATGAAAAAAGGTGCCGAGGCGCGCAAGTTCCGCACCGAATGGAACGGGCCTTTGCTCACGTTCGCCAAGGCAGGACAAAGTAAACTCACGGGCGCAGCCGTTCATTATATTCAAATCCCCTATCTCATGGGGTATTTCGCTTCCTATGACTACGATACTGCAGGCGGTGTGTACAAGCGCTCGATGGAAGGCAAACCGCATCTCGACAAGGAGACTGGGAAGCAGCTGCAGACGAAGAACTTGCTTGTCCTAGAGAGCAAGCATCAGATCATCGACAAAGAGGGGCGCCGAATTGTTGATGTGTTCGGACCGAACAAGGGGATGATCTTCCAAGAAGGCATGTCCCAAGCGATCACATGGGAACGCAAAAACGGCATGCTCCGCGCCTACGCCAGCGACGGCAAGGAAGTGCCGCTGCTGCCGGGCAACACGTGGGTGCAGATCGTGCCGGAGGGGACGAAGTTGAAGGTGGAGTAGGGGGTGGCCTAGAGTGGCGCCAACGTGTCGAGTACCTCTTCGTCAGGCGGCTGACTCAAAAGTAACTATTTTTGAAATGCGAGTCAGTTTCAAACGGTATAAAAGCTACAGGCCTCTTTCATAATCAAGTTAGTCGGTTTAGTCCGAAATTATCGAATTAATCTCACTGTCGGCGTCAATAAATCTTATTTAGTCCGAAATAGCCGAACTAAATCGACCCAAACATCCCTTGCGCAAGGAAATTGGGTAGATAATTCGGTAGAATCGGACTATTTGTCCTTTTTAAAAAGGAATCCTCGGTTTAATTCGTAGATATCGGACTAACGGAGCATCCGGAAAGGAAGTCAAACACAAAGGAGCTAAGCGCATTTAAGCCGCTTAGCTCCTAAATAATACCATGCCATGTCTGGTAGGTGGGGAATGGGGCGACCTCACGCCCCATCACCACGAACTATCTGCGCTTGCGCTTCGCCGTGCCGGATCGGGAGCCGCCTTTGCGTCTTTTGGCTGTGCCAGATTTCTTACGGCGTTTGCGTTTCGGACGGAAGACCTCCTCTACATCACCACCTGCTTTCCCTTTGCCGATGGAACCTATGAGGGTTTTCACCATTGGTGCCATTTGTTGAAAAGTAGACATGAACTTCTGAACCTTGCCCATCGTTCCGATGATGCCGTCAATACCACCCATCCGCTCGACGAAGCCAGAGATTTGCTTCATATTTAAGCCGCTAAGCGGGTTCGAAGAACCTCCAGCACCACCACCGCCGCCAAGGAGATTGCTTAGGAAATTACCACCACCGCCACCGCCGGCATTGCCGCCACCACCGCCTCCAAGGAGATTACCTAGGAAGTTACCGCCGCCACCACCGGCATTACCACCGCCACCGCCGAAGAGACCGCCGCCTGTATTGCCGCCACCGCCGCCGCCAAATAATCCGCCACCGGTATTTCCGCCAGCAGGAGGGCCGCCGAAGAAACCGCCACCACCGCCTCCTCCAAAACCTCCGCCTAAGCCTGGGTATTGACTAAAGCCTTCACCTGGAAGGGTTAAGCTCCTTGTTTCAACTACTTCAGGACGATTTCCGCCATTACCAATAATTTGTTGTCTTGGGTTGGTCACTAGGATTCACGATCCTTTTTATCAGATTTGTCTCCTACAGGATATGTCACTTGCCTACCTTTGGTATGGACGAATGTCACGGGTGCCCGCGATTTGTTGCTATTTAGCCAATTAACGCATAGAAATTTTAAAGTTCTGCTATCCTAAAGGAAGGAATTGCTTGGGACGTGTCGAATGATACACAGGAGCTTAGAGAACCTATGAGCTAACATGCTTTTTGACCGGGAGTTGACAGCAGATGCAATTAAAAAAATTAAATGATAAAGCCATAGACCAGCTTTTTGAAGCTGTACTAACATTGAAGGATATTGAAGAGTGTTACGTCTTTTTTGATGACTTGTGTACCGTGAATGAGATTCAGTCGCTATCGCAACGTCTTGAAGTAGCTCGTATGCTGCGCAAGGGATGTACGTATAACCAGATCGAAGCGGAAACAGGAGCTTCTACAGCAACCATTTCGCGGGTCAAAAGGTGCCTGAATTACGGGAACGATGGTTATGTACTGACATTGGATCGTTTAGGTCGTTAAATAATTGCAATACCGAATCCTGTATTACCTCGTGTAATGCGGGGTTTTTCCTGTTTAAGGAAGCTTCAAATTGACATAGCGGAACACATTCGTTAGCATAGGAAGATAGGCTTAGTTCGTACGGGTGGGGGAAGTTTGAATGAGTAAGTATGGTGTGCTTGTCATTAGCCATGGATCCCGTGATACAGGCTGGGTTCAACTGGTCGAGGATGCCGTGAATGCAGTTCGGATGCCTGATTTCATGCCCATTTATGCATCATATCTGGAGTTAGTCGAGGGTAAATTGATACAAGATGGGATAACCAGCTTACAGGAGCAGGGCGTGACCGACATCATCGTCGTTCCACTGTTTGTGTCCTCTGGGAGTACACATATCGATGAGATTAGCTACGCGTTAGGTGTTATTGCAGAGCCGTTGCTCGAAACCGACATGGAGCTCATGGATATTCGCGCGCGGATCCACTTCACTTCGCCGATCGATGATCATCCGGATATTGCAGCTATTATTTATAGCAAAATAAAAGAGCTTTCCGTGTCACCTGAGGAGGAGGTCCTCCTTTTGGTGGGGCATGGTAGTAAAGAAGAAGGCTTCCACCAGAGGTGGCGCCAAGGGTTAGAGCAGCTAGCGAAGCGGGTGAAAGAGCTCGGCGGCTTTGCCGAGGCGGATATTGCGATGCTTTTGCCGGATCAACTAGCAGAGAAGATGGCTTGGTGGGCGCGCGAAAAGCCGTCGTATAAAGTGATCGTTGCACCGCTTTTTCTCAGTGAAGGGTATTTTACGAGTAAAGTGATTCCTTCCCGTTTGGAAGGGTTCGATTATCAATATCATGGACAGGCGTTGTTGCCTAGTCCGCTAATTTCCAAATGGATTGAGGGGCAGATTGCCTCCGTATTCCCATAAAGTGAACAGGGGATGAACACAGTGGTCAAACGAGCACGATTGATCTATAATCCGACTTCAGGCCGGGAAGAAATGAAAAAAAGATTACCCGAAATCCTCCAACGCTTAGAGCGCGGCGGGTTTGAAGTATCCACTCATGCGACCATCGGTGAAGGAGATGCTACACTTGCAGCCGCCGAGGCGGTAAGACGCGGGTTCGATTTAATTATCGCGGCGGGCGGCGATGGCACGATCTGTGAAGTCGTCAACGGCATGGCCGAGAAAGAAGGCAGACCTCCGCTAGGCATTTTGCCGCTCGGGACGACGAATGATTTTGCGCGTGCGCTCGGTATCCCCAAGAACTTGGAGTATGCCTGCGATCTCATCATTCAGCAGTACTCAACCGCTATCGATGTAGGCAAAATCAACAACCGCTACTTCATCAATATCGCCGGGGGCGGCTCGATGACCGAGCTGACGTATGAAGTCCCGAGCAAGCTCAAAACCATGATCGGCCAATTGGCCTATTATATGAAGGGAATCGAGAAGCTGCCTAGGCTGAAGCCAATCGAGCTCTATATTAAAGCTGGCGATCGCGAGATGCATGAAGAAGTTATGCTCTTCCTCGTGGGCAACACCAACTCCGTAGCCGGTTTCGAGAAGCTAGCTCCTGAAGCCAGCATGAATGATGGTATGTTCGATGTGATCATTTTGCGGAAATGTAACCTCGCAGAATTCATCCGCATCGTCACACTTGCGCTGCGCGGCGAGCATTTGAGTGACCCGAATTTGATCTATTTTCAGACGAATCATATCGAAATTAACTCCCCTGACTACGTTCAGCTGAATCTTGACGGTGAGTTTGGCGGGACATTGCCTTGCGTGATGACGAATTTGCAGGGACACTTGCAGGTGATCGTCGATGAGTCCGGGCAGTCGATTTATAAAAAGAAGTTTTTTGATACATTGACCACGCCGTTTCAGTTGAGAGGGCATGGGAATGGGCATGATGATCATGAGTAGGGTTTGAGAACCTACCCAACCCTCCCACTTGGCAGGTTAAATATGAAGTGAGGTTATTATGAAAACAAAAGGTACATCTGGCTCTGCGCCAGGTAAACATAGAGGTAGTGGCAAGTCGGTAGGAAATAGAAATAGAGCAAAAGAAGTGCCAGCTTGGATGGCGGGCTTGCCTGTGCAAATCGGGCAGCAATATGAGGCTGAGATCATCGGGATCAGCCATGATGGCGAAGGGGTGGGCCGTGTGAACGGCTTTACCCTTTTTGTCGCGGGGGCGCTGCCAGGTGAGCGTGCGCTTGTACGGGTGAATCATTTGAAAAAGCAGTATGGGTATGCTGGCTTGGTGGAGCTGCTGGCAGTGAGTCCGGATCGCGTGGATCCCGACTGTAGCATTTATGATGAGTGCGGCGGCTGTCAGCTGCAGCATTTGAGTTATGAGGCTCAGCTGGGCGTGAAGCGTCAGCAGGTCGTGGATAATTTGCAGCGGATTGGGAAGCTGCAGGTGGCGGGTGAGCCGAGGATTGGTCGGGCTGTCGCGGAGGTACAAGAGCGTGAAGATGATGGGCAAGGTCGAGATCAAGATCAAGATCAAGATCAAGATCAAGGAATTGTTGTTCATCCCACGCTCGGGATGACCGATCCGTGGCGGTATCGGAACAAGGCTCAGGTTCCGTTTGGGGAAGAGCGAGGAGGCCTCATCGGCGGATTCTATGCGCAGGGTAGCCATCGCATCATCGATATGGAGGCTTGTCTGATACAACACGAGGCTAACGATGAAGTTGTTGCACGGGTGAAAGAGATTGGCTCGCGGTTAGGAATCCGCGCGTATAGTGAAGAGACAGGGACTGGACTGCTGCGCCATGTCGTCGTCAAAGTCGGCTTCCGCACGGGCGAGGTCATGGTCGTGTTAGTGACCAATGGGACCGAGATTCCGCGTGCGGATGAGTGGATTGCAGGCATTCGCGAGGCTCTGCCTGCGGTGAAGAGCATTTGTCATAACATTAACGTGAGACAGACCAATGTTATTTTTGGAGATGAGACGCGCGTCCTATGGGGCAACGAGGTCATCTATGACTATATCGGCGAAGTGAAATTTGCCATTTCCGCGCGATCCTTCTTTCAAGTGAACCCCGTCCAGACGGAAGTCTTGTACGGGAAGGCACTTGAGTACGCCGCTTTGACAGGCGGCGAAACGGTCGTCGATGCCTACTGCGGCATCGGCACGATCTCCCTGTTCCTGGCGCAGCGCGCAGGACAGGTGTACGGCGTCGAGATCGTCGAGGAGGCGATCTCGGATGCACGTAAGAATGCCGAGTTAAACGGCATGACGAACGTGCACTTCGAGGCAGGACCCGCCGAGGTCGTCCTGCCGGAGTGGACACGTCAGGGCGTTCGGCCCAACGTGATCGTGGTGGACCCGCCGCGCAAGGGGTGCGACCCGGCGCTGCTGGCGACCATCCTCGAGCTGCGGCCGCAGCGCGTGGTGTACGTGTCGTGCAGCGCATCGACACTCGCGCGCGACCTGCGCGTGCTGGTCGATGGCGGGTACGGCGTCGCGGAGGTGACGCCGGTGGATATGTTCCCGCATACGACGCACGTAGAAAATGTAGCGTTACTGGTCTTGAATGATACAGCAGTCAAAACACTTGATATATAAGGGTTTTTGGTGTGATACAGTTTGTAATACAGCGTTCTAGCGTATAAAATCATAAAAAACGTAAAATGACGCTAGGAGAGAATTTATCCTAGCGTCTTATTTTTATCCTTATTTCTTGTTCTATAGAAAAACACATTTTCAAGCTTATCGGCCGGGACCCGACTTAAAACGGGTCCCGCGTTACGGTTATTTTGAATTACTTTTCACATGCAATGCCATCTCCGTCACGATCAAGGTGACTTCCATAGCCTGGTTCACCCTTATGGAGCGGGGCAACACCTGCATTCTTCGCTGCAGTACAGTTTTTGTAATATGCAGCTGGTTTTGATGTTGGTTCTGGTTTCGGTGTTGGGTCTGGTCTCGGCGTTGGGTCTGGTTTTGGCGTTGGGTCTGGTGTTGGTGTTGGTGTTGGTGTTGGTGTTGGTGTTGGACTCGGTGTTGGACTCGAAGTCGGTGTTGGACTTGGACTTGGAGTCGGTGTTGGACTTGGACTTGGAGTCGGTGTTGGACTTGGAGTCGGTGTTGGACTTGGACTTGGAGTCAGTGTTGGACTTGGAGTCGGTGTTGGACTCGAAATCGGTGTTGGACTCGGAGTTGTCGTCGGTATTAACATGCCACATGAAGAGAAAAGAAGAATAAGACTCCAGATAATCGCTGCAACCCTTTTAGGTTTGGATAATCCCCTCCAAGTGAACGGAAGCATTATGTAAGGAATAAATATCCATCCTATTGCTTTTAAAATTTTCATTATACACATCCCTGTTCATCTTCATTTCATGTACTTTTACAATTTCTATCAGGTTTTAGCCGTTCGTAACAGGGGCGACTCGGGATCACACTTTTACGTGGAACCTCGTGTTGTTGAATTGGTTAAAATAATGTTACCTACTTTTTTCATCTGTTCCTGATCAAACATTTCGTCAAACTCTAAACTTCTTTTACCATACTGAATCCGTTGACCTCGTTCCAAAAATCCATCTTTAAACCAATTAACTTTACTT
This sequence comes from Paenibacillus sp. P4_A9, assembly GCF_056402415.1. Classification (NCBI taxonomy): domain Bacteria; kingdom Bacillati; phylum Bacillota; class Bacilli; order Caryophanales; family Paenibacillaceae; genus Paenibacillus; species Paenibacillus sp. P4_A9. The sequence continues at coordinate 51,251 of NZ_JBFUHL010000016.1, read as the reverse complement.
GATTTATCAAACTCACAGAGCTTTTTCATTTGGTTCAAATACCTACTCATTAGAGATTGGAAGAATTGTCTATTTTTTTGAACCTCATTGTATTCGTATTGAGAATATCCTTCTCTGCTATTCATTACTAGAGATAGTAATCTTCCCACTTCTTTTCTTTCGCTTTCTTGTTGTTCTCTGCGCAGCCGTTCTTGTTCCGCGCGTTGTTGCGCCCTCATTTGTTCTTGCTCGGCTTTACGTTGTGCCTTTTCCAGTTTCTTCTGTTTCAAAAGAAATTCGCTCTGGGCTTTATTATATCCCTCTTGATATGTCTTCATGTGCATTTCTCCAACATCTTTAGGAGGAGAAAATCAGGGCAAAGGAATCCTACGAATGAGGGATTAAAAGTTTCCTGTAAGATTTAGGTAACTCAAGTAGTTACAAAAAAGGGATGATATTTATTTTAAAAAATACAGATGATATATCCAGATTTAAAAAAATCTATGAGATTAAACAGGAAAGCTTTTATTTTCGAATCAATATTTCAATATTCCAAATAGAGAAAGGCGAGATAACTTTGTCCATCATTTTATCCAAAGGGTTGTTACCATCACTCAAAATGGCGGACCCGATATCGTTGTAAAACTGGATGAGCATGACAATAATCTCCCTAAGTGTGCTATTGCGTTGATTCAAAATATTAATGATGAAACGTTTAGCATTGAAAAAGTCGTACGTCATTTTAAGGGTCATCGCGAATTTGGACAAGGCTTATAATTGGGGTTTACGATGGAAAGTAGGAAGTAAATAAACTAACATCTGAATTAGTATTATTTTAAGGAGATATATAATGCTTCTGACAAAAGGACAAAAGATAGATGTTACAAAGGGAAAAGACTTGTCAAACCTAAAACTGCAATTCGGTTGGTCTACAGATTCAAGAGTGAGCATAGATGCTTCCTGTTTTGTATTATCGAATAAAAACCGTTGCGAAAAGGATGAAGACTTTATATTTTATGGCAATTCGAACGCGTTGGGAGGGGCAATAACTCATATTCAAGTAAATGGGGTAGACAAAGAGACGATAAAAATATGTCTATCAAAACTTCCCGATAGTGCTGCGAAAATTGCGTTCTCTCTAACTATTCATGAAGGTGAAAAGTACGGATATAGCATGAAGGATGTCTCAAATATGTATGTAAGACTAATGGATGCCGATCGTTACGAAGAACTATTTCGTTATGAATATGGAACAGATCTGTCGAAAGAAACAGCAATAGTCGTTGGGGAGCTATACAGGCACAATGGGGAATGGAAATTTACCGCGATTGGTAGCGGATTTTTTGGTGGATTAGAGGCGTTATGCACGAACTTTGGTTTAGTGATCGAGCAGGAAGTTTCGCAAGAAATTGTTAAAATTGAGGAGAAACCTGTCCTTTCCTCTATCGATCTACGCAAGAAGATCGTTCAGATCACATTAGAAAAGAAAAAAATGAATCATGTTGCAGCTAGAGTTGGCTTAGTGCTCGACATCTCCGGATCTATGCAGCTCTTGTACAAGAACGGAACAGTTCAGGAGGTCGTCGAACGGATACTGGCTGTTGCATGTAAGTTTGATGATAATGCGACTTTGGACGTTTGGATTTATGATAACGAATTCAGTCGACTGACTGCCGCAACTGAGAGAGATTTTGATCAATATGTGATAAAAAATATTTTAAACAATAAGGATATACATAAGTTTGGTCGTAATAACGAGCCACCTGTAATGGAAGACGTAATTCGTAAGTATACGATTGAAGAGGACTCACCTCTTCCTGCTTTCGTTATCTTTATCAATGATGGTGGAGTTGTAAAATCGATTAAAAAAGTAATCGTGGAAGCCTCTTTCAAGCCGCTGTTTTGGCAGTTCGTCGGAATTGGAGATTCTGACTTCGAGGTCCTAAAGAAACTGGATACGATGGAAGGTCGAATCGTTGACAATGCTAATTTTATTCACATCGAGGATATTGCTTCCATATCCGATGAAACTCTATATAATCAGCTTCTAAATGAATTTCCGTTGTGGCTTAAAGCAGCGACTGACAAAAGGATTATTCGTAAATAAACGCTGGTATAAGAAAGATTTCCTTCGTATCATTTCTCACAAGCTATACCATCTCTGTCACGATCTAACTTGGTGCTGTAACCTGGTTCCCCTATTCGAATTGGAGCTTTGCCTGCTGCTTTAACAGCAGAACAATTCGCGTAGTTCACACTTTGATTTTCATTTGCTGGTGTCGGTGCCGGAGTGTTAGCCGGAGATTTGACAGGAGTCTGCTTCGTGACTTCCTTAACGGTGCCAGTTGCGCCATCAATAACAAACATTATGCGGGTGCCATTCGGGTAATCTTCAAGCTGATTACCGACCCAAGAGCCCGAGCCTCTGTTATCAGAGGGCTTAACATAAGCAATGTCGGCTCCTTTTCCTCCTTCATCGCACATCGCCATAGGCCATTCGTCACGGTCATACCCATCTTTTGTTGGTATGCCTTGAAGCGATTCCTCGCGGTTATTGTCGGCTTCGGGACGATCAATCGTGCAAATAGACGACTCACCTTTTTGGATTGCGGCTTGGATATGCGAAGCTGTTTCCGGGTATTTATCTGCTGGGAAATGAAGAACAACGTCATAATTCTTGCTTTCCATTGTCTGCGGATCTTTTGCTTGCGGTGCAGTAGTTGACTCTGGGCTCGCCATTATTTCTTCATTGGTAGCAGGACTCGCGCTTGCTTCAACTACTTCAGGTGTAGCGGAAGGGCTCGCACTTGACTCAACTACAGGTGTAGCAGTCGGTAATGGTACTGGTTTCTTTGTTGAAACTGAAGGTGGTGAAGCTAATGGCGTTGTTGGTTGCGATGGCAGCAGGCTACCTAAAACGAAAAGAAGAGCGATAATGGCCCAAAAAACACCAAAAGCTTTTTTTACAATGCCGATCTTCTTCCATCTAAGGAAGATCATAATATATGGAATGAAAATCCATGCAATAACGATCAAAAATTTCATATTGCTACTCCTCATGTCTTCTCATTTTTTCTAAAGACAGGCTCAATAATAGCACAGGAAATAAAATGTTTAACCAAGTATAAATTGGATATAAGTCCGGATTGATTGATGGAAAACCCGTTCTGTAGTGCTCCCAAGAACCGTGCTTGGGGAAACCTCTAAATTAAGGTTTTAGCAAGACGCGGCTGAGGAGAGCTGACTAGCCTATGTTCCCGCATACGACACATGTGGAGTCGGTAGCGCTGCTTGTACGAAATGAAACAGATAGATAAGACTAGTGGTACAGCAGTGATTTATTAGCCATTGGTGAAAAGGACACGCTTTGAATGAACTATTATAGTCCATAAGAAAAAGAACCCGAACAATGGGTACAGCAATCGTTCGGGTTCTTTATGCTTCTTTACGATTTTTAAAGCCCCCCTTGATAAAACATGCCCATAAATGTTCATCGTAGGTGGGCGATTGAGTAACAACTTTAATTCATTATGAGTAGAATAGTTAATGTTCTCATGGGTAAATGACTAAGGTTCAACTCCCCACGTTTTTCTGAACCTTTTCCATGCAGGCGTAACAAAAAGGTTAGAATTTCACTTTCTCCCACTTTGCATGAAAGCCACAATCTGTTAGTATATAAAGAAAGGCGATAGATTTAGTAAGGATTAAAAGGAGGCACCTTTCCATGGAAAAACTGATGCTTGATTCTATAGATGAAATGACGCATCTGGATCAACTCGAGGCTGAAGCGATTTATATTATTCGAGAAGTAGCGGCGGAATGTGAAAATCCCGTGATGCTGTATTCGATCGGTAAGGATAGTTCCGTGATGCTGCATTTGGCGCTGAAAGCTTTTTATCCAGAGAAGCCGCCATTTTCTTTCATGCATATTGATACAACGTGGAAGTTCAAAGAAATGATTGAATTCCGCGACCGCAAAGCAAAAGAATTCGGAATCAACATGATTGTTCACTCCAACCAGGAAGGGATTAATCAAGGGATCAACCCGTTCGATCATGGTTCCGCGTATACGGATATTATGAAAACCCAAGCCTTGAAAGAAGGATTGGACAAATACGGATTTACAGCTGCGTTCGGCGGCGGAAGACGTGACGAGGAAAAGTCGCGTGCGAAGGAGCGAATTTTCTCTTTCCGGAATAAGAATCATGCCTGGGATCCGAAAAACCAACGGCCAGAAATGTGGAAACTTTTCAACACAAGAATCAATAAGGGAGAAAGCATCCGCGTCTTCCCAATATCCAACTGGACAGAAAAAGATATCTGGCAATACATTCGCAGAGAAAACATTGATATTGTGCCTCTCTATTTTGCAAAAGAAAGACCCGTCGTCACTCGTGATGGACATATGGTCATGGTGGATGATGATCGCTTGAAACTTGAACCTCATGAGAAAGTTGAAATGAAGAAAATGCGGTTCCGCACATTAGGCTGCTATCCTCTTACAGGGGGAGCTGAGTCGGAGGCGGATACGATCGATGCCATTATTGAAGAAACGCTTGGTGCGGTCTCATCCGAACGGACAACGCGGGTAATTGACCAAGAAGCTGCGGGAAGTATGGAAAGACGTAAAAGGGAGGGTTATTTCTAACATGAAAAGTCTGCTTAAATTTATTACTTGCGGAAGTGTAGACGACGGAAAATCCACCTTAATCGGACATATGCTATATGAGGCCAAGCTTTTATTCGCCGACCAGGAAAGAGCGTTAGAGTTGGATAGCAGACTGGGCAGCCGCGGCGGCAAAATTGACTACTCATTACTGCTTGATGGGTTACTGGCTGAGCGCGAACAAGGGATTACGATTGATGTGGCTTATCGGTATTTTACGACGGACGACCGTTCGTTCATCGTAGCGGATACGCCTGGACACGAAGAATATACCCGTAACATGGCTGTTGGCGCATCTTTTGCGGATCTGGCTATCATTCTTGTGGACGCAAAGAAAGGGGTTATCACCCAAACCAAGCGCCACACTCGGATTTGCGCACTTATGGGCATTAAACATCTTGTTTTAGCCGTGAATAAAATGGATTTAGTGGGTTTTGATCCTAAGATATTTGATGCGATCAAACAAGAATTCTTGCAGTTGACCGCTGAGTTTCACTTCCAAAGCATACAGGTGATCCCTGTTTCTGCTACAGAAGGGGATAACATTACGAAAAAATCGCCTAATACCCCTTGGTACGAAGGGCTTGCATTGCTGCCGTATTTGGGAAATGTGGACGTTCATCAGATCGACAATACGAAACAATTTATGATGCCGATTCAGCGTGTATGCCGTCCGGATCATACTTTCCGCGGTTTCCAAGGCCAAATTGAGGCTGGGCGTATCGCAGTTGGCGATGAGCTGATAACGTTGCCTAGTCATGAGAAGGCGAAAGTCAAACGGATCCTCGTGACAGACCAAGATCGCGATTATGCCTATGCTGGACAGCCCGTAACCATTCAATTGGATCGGGAAGTCGACGTTTCGCGGGGCTGCGTATTCACGAAGGATAGTCAGATGCAAGAGGCGGACAGCTTTAGTGCTACGATTCTTTGGATGGATGATTCTGTACTGACGCCAGGCAAGAACTATCTGGTCAAAGTGGGAACGAAAGTCCTACCAGGTACCGTAACGGCAATTACGCATAAAATTGAAGTTAATACTGGAAAAACGGTTCCAACCGATCATATTGTCAAAAATGAATTGGCAAAATGTGAGTTTTCTTTATCTGACAATATTGTTATTGATTCTTTTGAACAAAATAAAAGTATTGGCGGATTCATTCTGATCGATCGTGTCACCAATATGACATCTGCTTGCGGAGTGATTGAGCAAATCCTTCAAAGCTCTGACAAATCTGTACAGCAAGATTCGGAAATCACCAGAGATGTTCGTGCCCAGCAAAAAGGTCAGAATCCATTGACCCTTTGGTTCAGTGGTTCTGTCTCGGATCAATCGGCCCTTGCGAAGGAAGTCGAAAAACGCTTGGTATCGACAGGCCATCATACTATGTTACTCAAGAATGGCCAAGGAGAATCGTTGCAGCGAATAGCAGAGGTTGCCAAGTTGATGAACGATGCTGGACTTATTGCATTGGTATCGAATGTTTCCTCGAACAGTAACGAACGAGAAACTGCGCGAGACATCATTGGCAAAGAATATGTTGAAGTTAATGTAAACGGACCGCTTGCAGGTAGCTCTAGCACAAAGGATACACCTGGGAACCCGGTAATCGAAATCGATTTAAGCATGTTTTCAATCGAAGAAGCTGCAAATTATGTAGTGAAACGAATTATCAATTATTTAATCAATGAGAATAGTCGTGGACAATTCCTTAATTTCTAGTGTGAACAAATCGACGCAACGAAATAGTCTTTGAAAAATAGTATCCCTACATCATCGTGAATAGTGATGTAGGGACTTTTTTTGTCCGCGGCAAGCAATTAATCTCATGGCTGCAAAGATGAGTGCGGCACTCGCACTTGAAAGACAATTTAGTCATGAAGGGCTTGCTGCCTTGACCGAAGGATCTGGGGGGTAGTCTCGCGACCGAGCATACTAAGCGGTTCGTTGAGAACTCCGTTGAAGGTGTAAAGAGCGCTGAGTCTACTTGGGTAAAATGACTATAGATGTGCTTTGAAGTTGGGTGTGGTGGCTCCGGTTCAGGCGGTTTCTTTCGAAGAAGAGAAAGGGGACGTTTATCTGGAACGAAATCAATACTCCTTTAGAGGAAGAGACAGGATCGCCAATCCGTTCCTACTATGCCGATTCGCTTCGATCTTCGCTGCTTTCATGGGCAAGTGATGTAGTTCCAGCCGATTTATTCACGCGAATTGAACAGAAATCAGCTTTGTTGGGCAAAACATGCTGAAAGGCTGTGATGGATTTACTGGTGTTCAGAATTCTCTTCTCGGTGATTATGAACTGCGTTGGGATCCAACGCAAGTACCTGCAGATAAGGTGGAATTCCGTCGATGGGTGTATAACCTGACTGCAAAGCCAGCGACCGTCGAGCGTCTAAGTCAACAGATACAGCTTGGAAGGGATTCGAGCTTCTTGTTGAAGGGAAGACAGTGAAGACTAAGACTAAAAAGGTCTATAATGTCACCGATGGCCAAAGTATGCGCTTAATTTTTCAATCAATATGTGTGATAGGGAGCAGGGGAACCCGCTCCATTATTTTTTTGAATTTATTGATTTTTATTTTGCTATGGATCAATGCTCGCGAGCATAAAGTTTTAAGGGGATTTATTAAAGGTAATCCTCGCTTGTTGTCGAACATTTTGTAGAATGAAACCGACGACGATTCAAAAAGCCAACAGTTAAAGGAAATATGTGCGATGAATTCAAAGGCCTATCTCGAAAAAGTCATTATTTATGAGATTAATGATGCAAGCTCGTTCTTATTACAATCAAAATCGAGGGCGAATCGAAGCGCTCAAGCAAGCTCTGACAGGTGAAACGGATTAATTGCCATAAACCAGTGTCTAGAGCAATTATGTAAACTGGGGTTTACGAAAGACCTAGAGGATTTTTTGAAAAGTCACCCACCTACATCCGTGTTATTATAAAAGGGGTCATTGGCAATGTCATATAAAGAATGGAATATGGTCATAGCAAAGCATTTTTTCTATCCCGAGATGGATGGTCGTGAAGTATTATTGTACATAGATGACCAAGTTATTGATGAACTTGGAAAATCAATTGGACAGGATTTACAAGGCTTTATTTCATCTGTAATTCAAGGACCCTTTAGTAGATGTGATGAAAGTATAAACTTGTGTCAAAAAGCTTATTCGGTTTATAGTGATTGGCGCAAGAAAGACGCGCAATATCCACCTTACATCGCTTATCTTGCTTTATTTGTGCTTGTAGGCAGTACTGACAACGAAAATTTTTCTCCCAATGCTTATTACCCTAAATTACGGAAACTGCTTGGAGAAGAAGAGACTCAGGGGCAGTATCCTAGATTTGATCAGATGGGCTTACTATGGAGGGACTTGGAATTATGGAGCAAAAAAGATAAGAATGAATCCTTAGGACGATTTACAGTGAGGGTTTGGGGACATAAGAGACACGTTGGAATTCCACAGTCTCAGTCTATTTTATCTGCAAATGAAAGACGAGCTCTCCCGCTTTTATTTCATAGAGGCGATCTTTATCCAACCAGCCCACCACTTAATAACGATTTAGTTAATTTACTAATTAAACATGGACAGGATATTTTTTCGAGAAGGACCATGCGCTTATTACAAGGTGAAGAAGAATACCGAGAACTTTTTGAAGCCTTAATAGACTTAATTAGAGATGACCTTATTCATTGGAACGGGGCGATACCGAGCACGACATTATCAAAAGCTGAAGGGAAAGTGCGCTCTAGTCTATTTCTCTGTTTAGATCATGACAAGATTAAGAAAAGTCCGAAATTTTCCTTTAGAATTTTTTCTAATAATACATTCCCTGAGGAGCCACTAAAACTAACAGCAACTGGAGTTAAGGGCACATTTAATTGTAAAGGTAGCCTACATAATTGGTCTACTGTCCTTCAAGACGAAAATAATAAGATGTTAGAAATCACAACCATTGACTTATCTCGAAGTTGGATCTTTGAAGATAAAGATAACAAATGGTCCTCAAAGTTGGTAGGGAAGCATGTCCGTGTTTTTACAAGAGGACAGAGATTGGGTCTTAATAACTATTACGTAGAAATCCCCCAATTGCAACGCGGAGCTCAGTTCGCGTTGTTATGTCACAGTTATGTTGTTGAGAAAATTACAAAATGGGGCAAGGAAGCTTGCGATGCTTTTGGTTCAATTCCAAATAGTGTCCTTCCAAAAGGATGGTTTCTATTTCAAGGGATAAATCCTAAAGTTACGTGTAATGGTATCGCCGAGCTCACATTTTCAAGCCTAGTACAAGTTCGGCTATCTGGTGGTATTCGATTAGGTAACAGCAATCGATTCTTAGATGTTGTACTACCAACCGCAATATTAGAGAATACGGATCATGCAGAGACCCTTAAAATAAATGACAGGCCCTTAAAATATAATGCAGAACTTGATTGTTGGACATTACCTTCAGGGTTACCTTTAAAAGAACCATTAGTTCTGCAAGTTGATGGAGAACTGGATGAAATGAGAAAAGTAACTTTCCAGCTCGTAAAACCTGCTATTCGTATTAAGAATAAATCAAAGTACTTAGAACAAATAAGATATGCTACTGATAATACTGATACACTTTTAATTGGTCCTAATGTTTACAATCGTCCGGATTATGTTATTGAACATTACTCCCTGCCTACATTTCTGTCAAATGAAATTATTTTTATTGGAAGGCAAATTGGTCAAGTAATTCACTGGGTGAGTAATTCTGAAAGGGAACAGTTTTTATGGAAACCAGTATGGGCTATTGCAAAAGAAGGCCGAAACAGATGGAAACTTCATTACTGTAGTTCTGACAGTATTACCCGTAGCAAGCCAGTAGCCCAGACTGGTAATTTTGATAATATATCTCAATGGAAAGATGCAATTCTTTTGATGCTTAAAGTCATAGAGGCGCCTACCTTTGAGTTTGATTCACTGTATGATTTATGGAACCAATATGTCGAGGTGGCAAAGAATGCTTAACGATATTTTAACAGTAATAAGCTCTCTTGGTAGGGTTACTTTTGAAAAGTTTAGAACCATTTATGAGACCCTAATGCTGCCTCTTCTGGAGAGCGATGAACATAAATTGAGACCGGTTTCAGAAGTGTTAATTCACCTAGAGGCACTAGGACATTGCGAAGTGAATTACGAGACGAGGCATGTAACCGTCTGTCCGCCAACGCTCGTATTGCTTMCTCAATTAGGTCTCCCTGAAGCTGTTTTAATTGGGGGGAGAGATGAAGCCCTGTTACAACAGCTGCTGAAATCAGCTCAAAAAAATCAACATTTCTTTAAGGTATCAATACAAACAGATGAATTAGTGGGGATCCCGTTACTTCCCTCTATTATTAAAGTAGTTGCAACAAGTAAAAGTATTCTTTCTCAATTGGCGGAGCGCTTAAATTTAGAGTATCAATTAGAATATCCAGCTGCGTACACAGTACTTACTACAGCTCCCAATTTAAAGGAGATCGAAGATTCCCTTGTATACTCCGACGAATCCGAGCCCAATTGGAAGTGTAGCGTGTTTAATCCCACCCGTTTACGATTTGTCGAGGGAAGAGACAATTCTACAAATAAGTTGATGATGTATACGAATCCCATTACACAACAACAAACTTTTAGGTTATGGGTCGGAAAAAAGGCTGCTGCCGTAGATAAAAATTGGGGAAGGTACCTATCACTTCAACGTCATAACATAAGTGTTTTACTTTATGATGTGAAAAAACAAAGAATGGCCGTTCCACTTACGATTCCCCTTCCAAAACCAGTACATCGAGCCGCGGTTATTTGCTCCGGTTTATATCCAAGAAAAGAAGAACTTAAGCAATCCGTTGGATTGTTAATGGATCATATGTCGGTGATTATTTATGAGAGAGTCCCTGRCCTAATGGCTCAATACATATCAACAAAGCTGGGTCAACAGCAATTGCATGAAACAAACTTAATATAATATAGGGGGATTCTATGTCTAATCCATTTTTAGCTTTTGAAGAAATACGGGGGAATTTTATCAGATATGTTCAGACAGCATTCGGTACTAGGTACCCCTCTCTCGAGAAGGAGCGCAAACAACTATTATTAACACCGGGGGTTCTATCACAAGACCCTTGGATTGAGCCTTTGCCAAGATACAAAAGTTCTCAAATGCAGATTAATGATCTTACGAAACATGATTTACATGGCTTCACTTCAAAAGAGATAAATTTATTTCAGCAGTTGGCCACCAGTGGGCTCTTCAAAGAAGATCTTCCTTTATACACTCATCAAAAGCGTATGTTGTCTACGGCTCTAACTGGAAAACATTGCGTTATTACCTCAGGAACAGGGTCAGGTAAAACAGAGTCCTTCTTACTTCCGTTATTCGCATATTTGGCAAAAGAATCTTTAAGCTGGAAAAATCCAGAATCCCCACATCCAAGAGTGAACGATTGGTGGAAAAACGAGGATTGGCATGACACATGCAATCCAGTGGTAGGGAAAAAACATAGCATGCAGCAGTCGTTCCGTGTATCTCAAAGAGGCCATGAGACCCGCTCCTCTGGCGTACGTGCAATGATTTTGTATCCGATGAACGCACTTGTAGAGGATCAATTAACAAGACTTCGAAAAGCACTAGATTCAGATAAAGCTAGAGAGTTTTACCAAAGAGAACTAAATGGTAACAGAATTTATTTTGGAAGGTACAACGGATCAACACCTGTTGCAGGTCATGAACTCAAGAAGACTGGTAACCCCAATACAGATAAAATTAAAGAATTGACGAATATAATGAGCAGTGTAGAACAAGTAAGTGTGGAGGCAGCACGATACGCTAAGGCAGTTGGTAAGGATGATATCCCATACTTTTTTCCGAAATTGGATGGTTCGGAGATGAGATCTAGATGGGATATGCAGGAAGCACCTCCAGATATATTAATTACTAACTACTCCATGCTTAGCATTATGATGATGCGCCATGTAGACGGAGGGATTTTTGAGAATACAAAGAAATGGCTTGAGGAAAGCAAAGATCATATTTTTCATTTAATTATTGATGAGCTCCACTTGTATCGGGGGACGTCAGGGGCTGAAGTATCTTATTTGTTGAAGATCATGCTTCAACGTATAGGTTTGACCCCAGATCATCCGCAATTGCGGATTTTGGCATCCAGTGCATCGTTGGAGCCTGAAGACCAAGATAGCCGAACATTCCTTCAAGATTTCTTTGGTGTTCCAGAGGATTGCTTTGAGATCATTCCAGGTGTTCCTGATGAGATTCCTACAGATTCAGGAGTCATCTTACCGAGTCAGGCTTTTGCTGACTTTCAAACAATGTATACTTCGGTGCCTGATCAGGCGGTTTCGATCTTGGTCAAAAACTTGGGATACAAAGGAGATAAAGACGGAATTGTTGCACTAAAAGATACGTTAGAATCCAAAGGGTTGAAACTCGCTTCGACCATGCTCGCTGCATGTAAAGATGAAACAACCAATATGGTTCGTGCGGTTTCACTGGATTCTTTTTCGGAAAAACTCTTTGGTACCCATATTAAGAAAGAGGAACGGAATCTTGCGTTAACTGGTCTTTTTACAGCACGTGAGTTGTGCGATACAAAAAAAGAGCTCAGCAATTTACCGTCGTTTCGTTTCCACTGGTTCTTCCGTAATATCGAGGGATTATGGGCATCCACAGCATTAGAAACCCCTGCGCATCCCATTGGTAAGCTCTATGCAAAACCTGACATTGTTGATAGTAGAGGAAAGCGAATTTTAGAACTCCTATATTGCGAACAATGCGGTACCGTGTTTTACGGTGGTAACCGAATGAAATTAGCAGATGGCAGCTTAGAATTGCTGGTTACTCATCCTGATATTGAGGGAATTCCGGATCGAAATCGTAAAAACATAGTAGAACAAAAAAAATATAAAGACTATTCCATTTTTTGGCCTTCTATTACCGAGTCGCTACATAAAGATGTCCGTCCTTGGAAACAGAAGAACCCTAGAAAAGAAAAGCAAGAAGTGAATGCTGAATGGAAGCAGACGTCACTTAGCTCTGCAACAGGATCTGTCACTTTTACACATGAAGCTGCAGATGCAGATCCAGCTAATTTTATCAAAGGCTTCCTGTTTGATCTTGAGTGTAATGACGATGAAGTTGAAAAAGATTTCAACACGCTTCCATCTGTTTGCCCATGTTGTTCAGCGGATTATTCCTTGCGTAAATCTAGAAAAAGTCCTGTTCGGGGATTCCGTACTGGTTTTTCGAAGGTGAGCCAGATCTTATCCAAAGAACTTTTTCACCAAATTTCGAGCAATGATGAGAAAAAATTGGTTATCTTTTCTGATAGCCGAGAGGATGCTGCTCAAATRTCCAACGGGGTAGAACGTAACAATTATAACGATTTGTTACGTGAAATTGTGGTAAGCGAACTGCGATTATGTACCCTAGGGGAAGCCCAGCTATTAGACCATTTGGAGAATGATGTTCCTCTTACGGATCTGTCCAGAGAGTATATGTCCGTCTTTCCGGAGGCAGAAACGGACTTAAAGGATTGTATCGAAATGGCCCAAATGCCACGGCCTACAAACGCAATACTTCGCGCAGCATATGATGATTGTCTGAAAAAACTTGGGCGCATTAGACAAAGAAAAGAAACAGCGATCTATCAGTGCAAAGAATTATTTCATGCCAGTTCAGATAGGGAATGTGGCCGTCTTATATCCCGCTTCGTTGCCCTTGGTGTCAATCCAGCTGGTAATAATATTGAGTTCCAATCCTTTAAATGGGGACTCAAAGAGCACAGATGGACTGAATTGTTTGACTTCAATAAAAACAGTTGGTTGGAGGGTTTACCACCCGAAGCGGGAACAGTAAAAAATAAAATTATAGCTAAAGTAAGGGAATCACTTAGTGATCTTTTCTTCAGTCGACTTTATTTTAGTTTTGAATCATCAGGCTTTGGATACCCTGCAATACAACTTGACGACTCTCTTTTGGAGGGTACTGCTTCGGATCTATCGATTAATGTGGAAGTCTATAAACAAATATGTAATTCCTCGATTCGGATTTTAGGGGATCTTTACCGTCATGAGGGTTCTGATTTTCCACAACACTCCTGGATAGAGTTTAAGAATGCAAGAAGTACATTTAAGGATTATATAAGCTCAGTTTGTAGCGTGAATGGCATTCCATCTAGCCGTATTGAGACGTTGGGAAACAAAGTTCTTCAATCCATAAACCGCTCTGGTCATGAAGGCGCTATAATTATTACAGATAAACTCGATCTAAAAGTATCTTCACCCGAAGATTCATTTTGGAATTGCCCTAACTGCAAACGGCCACATCTTCATCGTTCTGCTTCAGTTTGTACAAAATGTTATACAAAACTCGCGGATGATCCAGATGGTTCATGCGGAGATCTGATGGATAAGAATTATCTTGCTTATATGGTTTCGAATGATCGGAGGCCAACCCGCATGCATGCCGAGGAGCTCACAGCACAAACTGATGATCAAGCAGAACGGCAAAGGCTTTTTCGGGGTATTTTACTTGACTCGAATGGAACACAACAAGTGAAACAAGTAGATGAAATTGATGTTCTCAGTGTAACTACGACCATGGAGGTAGGCGTTGATATAGGTAACTTGCAATCTGTTATGTTAGCCAATATGCCTCCAATGCGCTTTAACTATCAGCAGCGTGTCGGTCGGGCTGGACGACGGGGCCAAGCTTATTCATATGTCCTCACGCTCTGTAGAGGAGGCCGAAGCCACGACGACCATTATTTCCAAAACCCTGCTGCTATCACTGGAGATCCTCCTCCAGTACCGTTTATTACCACGAACCAACCACAAATTATTAAACGGTTGATTGCGAAAGAAAGCTTGCGGCGGGCGTTCATTGGAATTGGTGTAATGTGGTTTGATGGACCAACTAATCCACCAGATTCTCACGGAGAATTCGGACTTAAGTCCTCTTGGCCAGAGAGGAAAGACAAGTTGAAAGCATGGCTGAAAAATAATACGATCGTCTTGAAAGAGGTTGTTCGTGCGATTATTCCAAGTTGGGAACATAGTGACGAAAACATTAATCAGTATTTAGGGTATATCCAAAAAGATATCGTCACTGAAATTGAAAGATGCTATGAAAATAATGAACTCACTGGGGAGGGTCTAGCAGAATGCTTAGCAGAAGGAGCTAAATTGCCAATGTTCGGAATGCCATCCCGGACGAGGTATCTGTACCATGGAGGTGTGGAGGAACGGTCACAGGCTGTTTTGAACATAGACCGTGATATTGAGCTTGCAATTACTGAATTTTCGCCAGGTGCCCAAAAAACTAAGAATAAGGCGATACATACGGCAATTGGCTTTACTGCGCCATTGAGAAAGATACAAAACGCATGGAAGCCATCGGATATTAGAAACCCCTTACCACACCGGTATCAAATAGCTCACTGTAATGCGTGTGGTTATTTGAGAGTCAATCAGCCATCGGAGATGTGTACTCAATGCGGAACTCCGAAAGGGACAGCCTATAGAGAGATAAATGTGGCCATTCCGATAGCTTTTAGAACTGATTATTCGAAAGGGCAAGACGCAATGGAGGATGAGTGGGCGACTTCTGGTGCTCCGGCCAATATAGCTGAAGGGACACATGTTGATTTTAGGACAATTAGTAACTCTAATACTTCAATTAATCTAAGTAATGAATCACGTGTATGGAGAATCAACGATAACAATAAACAATTATTCCGCGGCGGTATTATTACTACCAATAAAATGAAGTTGCCAAATGGCTATGTCATAGAGGCACCTGCTATGGAAGGGCAATGGATACTAGAAAAGTACCAATACACTAGTAATCATAGTTTCAATAACCTAGAGGATATTGGTATCGCGGCAGCTAAAACAACGGATCTTTTGCGGATCAGACCAAGCGAGACACCGAATGGTCTTCAGTTAAATCCAACGAAAATTACCTCAAGAGCTGCTATGATTTCTGCGGGCTTTTTACTGCGATCCGTTGTGGTTGAGCGTTTAGATATTGATACTGATGAAATTGAAATTTGTGAACATATCAAATCTCTCGCTAAGGATGGAAGCGAAGTAGGTGAAATAATCCTAAGTGATAGGTTGCCCAACGGTGCAGGCTTCGTCAAATGGCTGGAAAATAATTGGATTTCAGTAATCGAAAGTATCGTTAGTTCGAAAAAGTATTCGTTTATAAAATTCATAACAGGAAAGCAACATGATTGCGATTCTGCTTGTTATAGTTGTCTAATGAACTATCGTAATATGCAGTACCATGGGCTTTTAGATTGGCGACTGGGTCTTGCTTATCTAAAAGCGATGAACAGTAAAGATTACCAATGTGGACTAGATGGGGATTTTACCCATGACGAACTTAGAAATTGGGGTAACTTGGCTGAAAGACTGACAAAACAATTCGCAGATTACTTTCATTACGAACAAGTCAAGTTTGGCGAGCTTTCTGGCCTGCGTATTGGTAGTCAAAATCTAATTATAGTGCACCCTTTATGGTCACAAGATACTCAAAATGGCTTATTAGCCGATGCAGTAGATGAAGCAGGCGGATCTCCTCTATTCATGGATACCTTTAACCTGTTACGACGTCCTGGTTGGTGTCATGAGCAACTAGGGAAAGATGAGGAAACGTGGTGGTAGTGTGTTAGTCCAGATCAATCCAGTCCAACAACTTAGCAGAATAGCACCTGGCAGCTTTTTTGGATTCACTCAATGTAAATTAAGAGAAGTGTATGCAGCCTCGGGGAATCCGGGGTTGTTGCCTTCTTATCCTAGTGCTTATTTTGGAAAAGCAGTCCATAAGTTATTTGAAATGGCAAGTAAAGGTCATATTCAAAGTACTGAATATATTGTAGATGCATGGAATAAATGCTTATCTGAAGCAGAGCAGGAGTTATTCAATAATGAGCAGACCAGACATCTCCTCCCCTTGAAGAAATTCGTCAAACAATACGAAGTGAAAAAGCGACAACTTATAAGGACCGCTGCTTCATTATTACAAAGAAAGCGTAGTTCTACTCAAAAGTTTTTTAGCGGAAATGAACGGTGGATAGAATCAGAGGATCAGACCATAGGAGGGGTTGTTGATAAGATTGTCTGGACAGTGGATGGCTATGAGATTGTTGATTATAAAACAGGTGATATTTTTGAGCCAACGGGAATAGAGATTAAGTCACAG
Organism: Paenibacillus sp. P4_A9; assembly: GCF_056402415.1. NCBI lineage: Bacteria > Bacillati > Bacillota > Bacilli > Caryophanales > Paenibacillaceae > Paenibacillus > Paenibacillus sp. P4_A9. Next base: position 34,371 of record NZ_JBFUHL010000016.1, on the reverse strand, counting down.
TATAAGAATCAACTTATGCTTTATGCCGTGACTCTATACGAGAATACTCACGAGTGGCCAGTCTCATTAAAAATAATTGAATTAAATGGAACTGTTCACTCACTGACATTTTCAACAGAAGATTGTTTAAATCTAAAAAAACAGGCTGGCAAAATCTTAGAGGATATTAACTCAAGCTTATATATAGGGAACTATGACCTTGAGATGCAGCAAGCATTGCTAGCCAATCCCAAACGCGGTAATTGCACATTTTGCAGGTATAGGCCTGCATGCTCTCCCTATTGGAAGAAGAGAAGTAAAAGCGTTGAAGATTGGCCATTTGATGTCACAGGGGAATTTGTGGATGTAACCCGGTTGGGCAATGGGACCGAATTACTCAAGATAAAACATAATAATAAGATCTATAGGATCAGAGGCTTACAACCTAGTAGACATAACATTGTCCCTAAAAAATATTACGCTGTCTACAATCTATTACCTGATAATGTGGAAAATTGTTATAAGGAAGGACCTATGACAACAATATTTACATTTTAATATTTAGTTCAAACGATCTATAACAAACCTAAATATAAAGGAATAATGAGTTGTTTGTCGAATTCATACTAAAAAGATGTATTGTTCATAATTTGGAAGAGGCTACCTATGAATACCCCAAACTCTGACGTCAGTATAAATGGTCAAAGAATGTTTAAATTATTAATTGGTCAATGTAATCACATTACTATACAAGAACTCGATGATATCCTGAAAATTGCTTGCAATTCTCAAGATATACGCTCAAATAAGCACGATACGAACATCGCTGAGGCTATTGCTGGAAAGTCGTTACTCGAATTAATTTTTTGTTATTTACTTTTTCATGATATTCATCTTCCAAATCACCGATTAGAAGGTACATTTTGTCAGAACTATGAACCCTTACTATCAAAGCTTTATCAGCATTTACAAATATCTGACCTTGTCTATCTAGTATTAGAAGAAGAGGAAGCTAGGTATTTTCTACAGCATCGGGAAATTTTGCTCAAAATCTTGTCTCTCATATATAAGAGAGAGGGATTCTATTGTATTACTGATTTTATTGTACCTTTTGTTATAAACAATCAGGAACCCGATTATAAAAAAATATTGCAAGAACTTGCAAGTCAACAAAATAGTCAAGTGCAATATCAGCGTTTTATAAATCCTGTTTGGAATGGTACAAATAATACTTGGTATGTCGTTGAAGTAAGTGCTTTAGGAAAAAGAGCTTTAGGAAATGGTTCTACAGAAGTTGAAGCTCAATCGAAGGCTGCCCAAAAGTTACTTGAAAGTCCGAGCGAGAATATGAATGCTTTCTCAAACCAATTCTCATTACGTTGCAAGAAGGTGTGGCAAGTACCCCCTGAACGTGAGCGATTACTTCAAAAGTTCAACTTTAAATCACATCTTTTTCAGTTACCGACATTCCTCCTTGATATAGTGTTTTTGCAGAATTCATTTCTTGATCGAGAATCAGCTGCTACTAATCTAAATAACGACACACTCAGTATAATGGGGTCGTATGTTCTTAAATGCTCGATTGATGCTTACTTGCTAGAGCATTTCGATTCCATTTGTAGCTTTAAATCTAATAACATGATAAAAATGCGTGGATATTGGTTGAGTAATAATTTTGTTGTTTCGATGGCTAAGAGTATATTGGTAAGTCATGAGAACTTAATAAGAGAATCACAAGGCGATCAGGAAATAATTAATGATGACTTATGGCAGCGTACCTTTAAAAGGCTTCTGGGAGCCATCTTTATACATGAAACCTCGATAGGTATATCTGATCCATTTCAAACTATTCAGAAAGTACTTGAGGAATACTTAACATCGAATAAAATAGTTACCACCAACAGAGCACAACAACATATTGAGGCTGACTTAATAAAATGCCTAATAAGCAATTTGTATAAATACGAAGATACAGGCGAAGTACAATACGATGCTGTAACTTCAACGCAAATTAATGAGACGCTAAAATTACTTAATTTACCTTCTGTGATAAAGCTGCTTGAAATGAGTGGATTTCGCTCCGTAGATATCTTTGTCCAGACACTACGCATGCTTGCTGAACAATTGACTATCTATAAATCTGGTGATTTTATCAAATCTTTATTAAAAATAAATGAATACTACGAGTCATTATCTGTTTTAGGTGCAGTCCATTGGTTGAATGAATGCATGGCAGTAGTATTCAGTGATAAGTTATCTAGCAATACCTAATTAATCCAAAACATAGCAGGATATCTTTAATATGTAATATTTAGTTTACCTAGGAGCGCAAACGATGATGAGTTCCAACACCTTAAAAGATCTCCTTCAACAAGCAGCAACTTTTCAAATCAAAGGTGATAATCAGTCAGCCAGATTATTTTATCAGAAACTACTTGAAGAAGAAGCAAAAGCAGGACTTGACCATGCTTTTTTGCAAGCGGTGTTATTTTTTAATTCCATCCAAGAGTACAAAGAAGTGATTACCTTATCACGTTTATACATACAAAGTGGTGGGCTACTTAACAGAATTGCTCTCGATTATGTAACCGCGTGTATAAAGAATGCTGAGGCAACTAATACAGATGCATTTCAAGACCTAAAGTGGATCTTAAGCCAATCAGGTCAGGGAACTATTTTGGGGGAACGACTACTTATAGCCCAATGTTTCTTTGAGACAAGCCATGCAGAAGAAGCATATTTTATCTTTGTTTCTCTCATTGAAATTTTTGAAAAAAAGATGCTTGATTCGCCTAATGTGACATTTGAGCATTATGTGAAAACGTTGCTTTATTTAGTTGATTACGAGTACCATTTTGGAACATGTCCACAAGCTCGATTTCATGTTCGACGACTCATTGGGCTTGAAGGTTCCTGGATTATTAACCATCAGTTAATTGCACGTTGGAGCCTTTTACTTGATGAGACAGCGCTGCTAGTTAGTCGTAACGATTGGGGCGAGTTCGCTACTCATTTGGTCGGTGAAGTATCCAAACTTTGCGGAATGTACCGAGAATTTTATGAAGGCTATGTAAACCGTGAAGCAATTCATATGTTATTGAATACTTCATTTAGGGATACTGAGTTGGACAAAAAAAGGGGAACCTACGTTTGCCTCCTCTCGAGAGCGTTTGAAGATTTAGGATGGCTAGATTGGATCGAAGTTCAATATAGAAAGCTTCCAGATGATATGCTTACTTCACTACTATATGGTGAAATGCTTACCATAAGAAATCCTCAAAATGTACGTGGGTTTTGGAAAGAGCACTTCTTACGACATGCCGATAAGCCTGAAGTAATTCGCGCTTATAGTGCAACTTCTAAGAAATCAAATACTGTACAAAATAAAGAAATTAATGTGATGTTTTTAGGTGGAGGAGAGAAAATTGGAGGTACATCGATCCTTGTTAGCATCGGAGGAAAACATATCTTACTTGATGGCGGGATGCATTTACAAGGAGAAGATCGTTTTCCTGATTTCTCACTTTTGATACGAGCGGGAATAACAGTACACGATCTGGACGCATTGCTAATTACTCATGCCCATTTGGATCATACAGGTGCGGTACCTTATCTTCATAGTTTATATCCAGAACTACCAATGTTTGCTACCGAAGAAACTAAACAACTGATGAAAGTACTTCTTGATGATGTTATTCGCTATAGTGAATCAACAGATGAAATGTATGACTTGAAACAGCTGCAGATGACACTGACGAGTATTTCCTCTATAGACTTTTTCAGTACTTTTGAAGTGCCATCAAAACAAGGTCAATGGAAAGTTACCTATTACCCTGCCGGTCATATTCTAGGAGCTGCGGCAATTCATTTGGTGACCGACGGAATTTCTGTTCTCTTTACAGGTGACTATAGTGTGGAAAATCAAAGAACAGTGAACGGGATACAACTGCCTGAGGACCTACATGTGGATGTATTAATAACAGAAAGTACCTACGGCTTTCTTCCGACAAATGCTTCGATACGCAGGGAGCAACAAGAGAAATTGCTAGTGCAAACTATTCTCCAAACTGTTGAACGTGGTGGGCCGATATTAATTCCCGCATTTGCAGTGGGCCGTGYTCAGGAAATTATCCAAATAGTAAAAGGCCATTTTACTGCCTATGAGTTCTTGCCTTTCCCTCTCTATTTGGATGGTAAGGTAGCTGAGGTGTGCCGAATCTATGAAAAAAGTGTTTCGTCAGGTCAAACCTCAAATAAACCCTATTACGGGCAAGGTGTTCAATCTGCTAATGAAATTTACTCAGACCGGCAAGGGAGCAACTATCCTTTTACCAAGTTTTTTGAAGAGTACATACTTTCGGGAGGTAGCTGTATCATCGCAAGTTCTGGTATGTTAACGGATGGGAGCGCTTCCTCCCGTTATGCGGAGAAGATTGTTGGTTTGGAAAGAGCTTGCGTCGCATTTACTGGTTACTTAGATGAAGAAAGCCCCGGGGCTCGTCTATTCCAAAATACTGCAGAAGGATCATCTGCATTTATACAACTCAACGGTAAATATAATGAGATTCGGGCAAGCGTTTCATCATATCGTTTATCTGCGCATGCAAGCAGGGAAGAAATTTCCCAATTAATTCTCCAGTTACAACCAAAAGCTGTGTTTCTAATGCACGGCGAGCATCAGAAACATTATCGAGCATCTCGATCCTGGCTCGAGGGTAATGTTATCTATCCAAGCATTATAGATATCTTGAGTTCTATCGAACATATCCAAGTTTACCCTGCTTTTAATGGTAAAAACTATCACATTTTAATTTCTTAGGAGGATGATTTGATGAGTAAAGAAATGTTAGCAATTGAACATATTATCCGTTATTACTCGCAACCAAACGAAGAAATATATAGTCAATGGAAACAAGAACACGGGGATGATCTGAGATCGATACTTCAACAATTGGACTTATTTGATTATTCAAAAAGAGGCGTATTGGTTTGGGACTTACAATTGAAATTTGAGAAAGTATTAGTTGAATTCCCATCATTAAATAATACGGATATCGCGGATATAGTTGCTCAAAACTGGAATATCGATAGTCAGCTTCGTCTTAATAAAGATACAATACTTAGTTTGATGGCGCATCTCTCTATGAAGGATTCCAACTCACAAAAAAGCTTTCTTTCATTGTGTAAAGGGGATCTGAAATCATACTTTTATTACACCAAGAATGTGGATCAGTTGACTGAGCTTTATATTCGCTTTTTAATTACTGCTCTTGATGATATGAAACCAATCTCATCAATGGTGAATAGTATCGTAAGTGTCCTCAAGGGTGCTTCAGCAGTAGAAGAAGTGCGTCAAGCATTCCATCGGATGGATCTTATTAGATGGAAGGATAAGAAGGTTAATTTTGCGAAAATGAAAGCATACAAGCATCACGTGAACATAAATGAACTTGTATTCACGAATGGCTTGATCCGAATATATTTAGAGAACGCCAATGCAATAAAAGAAATAAATGAGGAGACATCATTATTATTTGATGCGCTACAATCAGAGTCACAAAATACCAGCAGTGCCTCTGAAAAAGTTAAGGTTCAGATTCAATCTGAAACCCGGCCAGAGCCAATTAATCAAGAAACGGCAACTCTCTCATTAACCATTCGTAGCTTGGCGAATAAAGTGTTAGATGCCGTGTCGCAAATTGAAAAACTAGAAGAGAGTACTATACTATTGGATCCCACTTACATTCAAAGACTTGAAGAGGAGAACAAGCGACTCGTTATTGAACTTGAAAAAGAGAAGGTGAAGGCTCAAGCAGCAGGTGAAGAGTCTATCGTAAATCTTCTGAATGGAATTGCAGGAAAAAGCGGTGGATATTTGCTATCTGATCTATTAGAGGAATCTAGAGGAAACTTGCCACAAGAGCGAATCATCAGTACAGGAAGGCTCGTAAATCTCTTTTCTATGTTAAGCCTTTTTGGAATAGAGGAGTATACGGCCGGTTACCAACTTCATGAACAGATCATCATTCCAAGGGATAAATTGGCAAAGACATTTATGATTAGTGGGCCTATACGTACAGATGCAAAAGAAATTCCTGTCCGTATGATACGCTGTGGTTGGGCGTTAAATGATAAAGTCATGATTCAACCTCTTGTTGAAGAAATTCAAACGAATATATCTTAGGAGGAATTTTCATATGAACCGTTTCGTTGGAATTGACCTTGGTACTACTAACTCAACTATAAGCGTATCTCATCTTACCGCAAGAGGTGATGTTCAGCCTAAAACCCTTGAGGTTACTCAAGTTCAGGAGAATGGTATCAACTTAGTGCAAGATACATTATTACCAAGTGTGTTGTATATAGACGATGAAAAGAATGCATATATTGGGCAGTTTGCAAAAAAAATGGTTGGTTTTTATCCTAAACGAGTAATCAAAGAAGCAAAACGATTTATAGGAGATGAAGTCAGTTGGAAGGTCGACGAGGATTCTTACCGTCCTGAGGTAGTGTCTCACTACGTACTGAGAACATTAAAAAAGCAGGTAGAAGAATTTTATATAGGAGATAAAATTGATAGTGTTGTTATTACAGTGCCAGCAAATTTTAATTTTCAACAAGATAAAGCAACACGATTGGCTGCACAGCTTGCTGGCTTTGAGAAAGATAAAATTCACACCATCCCAGAGCCTACTGCTGCACTGGTTGACTTTATTAATGAGGAGAGGTCGATAGATAATAACGCCCGTCGGATTCAGTTAAACGCGAAACCCAAAAACCTCTTAGTATTCGACTTGGGAGGTGGAACATGTGATGTTTCAATTCTTAGTGTTAGTGAATCCTCCACGGGCCAAATTGATATTGAAGAACTTTCAATATCTCAATATACAGAACTTGGTGGTATTGATTTTGACAAAAAAATTTCCAATTTTTTACTTGTTAAGCTTTTAAAAGATAAAGGGATAACTGGGCAAGAACTTAAACGAAAGTTTGATGAAGCTGTATTATCTAAGTTGTGGGAGAGTTTAATTGATTTCGCTGAGAAGGCAAAAATGTTCTTTTCAACAAGAATCGAAACAACCTTGTTGAACAGAGGGCAGTCGTACCATGATTGTAAGACACAATTTGATAGTCTGGTGTTCACTCTGATGATCTCAGACCAGCTCCCTGCAGAACTTGCTACACTTGTATCCATTAGCAAAAGTGATTACGATTCTGTTGTTGCAGACCTTCTATACAGCGAAAAGAGTACAGGCAAAAATATTGAGAGTCCTATCCTAAATGCTCTAGCAACTGCTAGGAGTGGGGCGATGAAAAAAAGTGATATAGACGCGGTATTCCTTGTTGGTGGTATGACGATGTATCCGACGATTCAAGAACGAATATATGAAATTTTTGAAATGAAAGTTCGACCTGTACGCTCTTTAAATCCGATGCATGCTGTTTCAAGGGGCGCTGCTGTTTATCACTATTATATTAATCAAATTAACCTCACTAAATATATTAATAATAAACAGACGGTCCCTAATAATGTCTTTATTCACGTTACTGGCGGACATGCAGTACCTCTACTTACTAAGGGGGAAAAAGTACCTTGTACCCGATATTTTACGGATTCAGAAAACTCAGAACATAAGTTTTTCGTTACAGGACCTTCAAGCATGTCAACGGTTAATTCTATGGAACTCGAGCTGTTTACAGCCCCATCAGCAGATTCACTCTTAGATGTGAAAACTCTGAAAAATGCGTTTATTAATTTCAAACGACCAGTACGTGTAGGATCAAGGCTCTTCATTAAAATCGAATGTAATGAAGAACGAGATGTTACAGTGAAGGCCTGGCTAAAAGATGATGAAACAGAGGTTATAGATGTTAATGTAGGATCACATGAGTTCACGGAAGAAGAACTAAAGCAAATTAAGCTCAGGCACGAAAATATTAATAAATTGTGAGGTCGTGTTTCCATGACAAAAAAAGAGCGAGTTTCTTTTAATCAACTAGCAGATCTGAATAAAATCAGAGAAATGTTTGGCTCTATTGAAAATGAAAGCACAACACCAAAAACTAATTTTATGGAAACAAAAGAAGCACTGTTCTCTAAGGAAGAAAAATTAGTAATTCATCAGGAATTACTCGAACAAGCAGGTCAGGCAGAAAGTGACTACGATTTTGACGGTGGAGATTTATTTGGCAATACGCCTAAGCATTCCTCTGGTAGTAAAGTTGTTGAAGTCGAATATCCTAGAGGCTACGTTGGGTATGTAAATATACACTTTGATAGACCCGAATTATCTGAGGCTGAGTATCAACGCGTGATTCGTTCTGTCGAGTTAATTTCTAAGGGGAATAATCAATATGAAGGGCGAAATGTTTTACAGGAAGTTGAGGCACTTGGAGACTCTGCGATTGAAGTGATATACCGTGAGTCTCGTCGGTTCCTTTTATCGGATACAAATCAACGAAACGGTATTGTTCAGCTGCTAACACGAATGACCGTGCGAAGCCTTAAAGGTAGGAGGATATTAAAAGCAATATTACAGCATTCTCAAAGTAAACATCATATTCAGCTTGCTATTATGGTATCAGGATCTGTTCAGGACGAGGAAGTTACTCATGAATTACTGCAGCTTGCATCAAATAATGATTACTTCGAGTTTTGTCTGGATGCGCTGCTCAAAATCAGGAAGCTTGATACAGTAAAACCGTTATTAAATCTTATTGATACTTTAGACTCTTCCCGCAAGGACTTACTTGAACAGGCTATATTTATGGCTCATCGATTTAATGGATTTGGAGCGGAAGCTGTACAAGATGTATTTGAGGCATATCATAATTCAGAGCGACACCAAATAAGACCGGTTTTATCCAATGCACTAAAGTCATTTAAAGAGGATGCTATTCCATTTTTAATGAGGGTTCTTGAAAAAGAAACCGATGAAAGAAGAATTATTCGTGTATGTAGAACTCTCGGTGGTTTAAGGCATGCCTTTGCTTCTGATGCTCTAAAAAGAGCTTACGAACAGTTTCCTGAAAAAAGAGGCCCCATTTTGGATGGGCTTGGCCATACAAACGATTCAACCTTTTTGTCATTAATATTTAAATCACTGGAAGAAAGTAAAAATCCCAAAATTCTAGAGGCCTGCTTTAGTTCCATTTCAAGTTTAGGAACTCGAGATGACATCGAAACCGTCCGTTCTGCAATGGGTGAACGAGGAGACCGAACGTATCCTCATGCGTTATTTTGTCTAGTAAAACTGGGTGATTCCGCCGCGCTCGAAGAGTTTATTGAAATGTTCCTTAACGGAACATCTCAGGAACAGTATTCTTTAGAAAAATACATGAACCGTCTTCCGATGAATGCAATTAAATCAATGAGCTCACGAATTAATGTTCTTCCAGATAATAAGGCAACTCTGATTATAACCGCACTACAACGAGTTAAAGTGCCACCTAGAGAAATGGGTACATACATAGCCGAAAGGTTTAAAAGACCGATAGAAGATGCGTTGCGCTTAGAGTTATACCGCTTAATTGCGATGCATAACGATACAAAGAATCAACTTTTGCCTGAAATGGTACTTTACGACGCAAKAGATCGGGAAGAAAATCCACGCATTAAAAGGGAATTGAATACAATAATCGCGGGGATGAAGAATCGGACAGGCGCGCTCACTATTAAACAACATGGAGATGAATAACTATGCCTCCCAAAAAGAAGACTTACCGTTATATTGAAGTAGAGGGAGTTCGGATGGACTTGTTGGATAGGTGCCTTCTTGATCTTATGACCAAAGAGTCCCTTATCTCATATTTAAAAGCAAATTCAAAGTTACGGCGTATGATCGGAATTGAGAGTAATGAAATAAATAGCTGCTCTCATGCGGAACTGGCAGGATTCATCGTCCCTCACTTATTAGAAGAATACAACTTATATAATCAACTTGTAGGAATTTGGACCACTACTCACTCTGACCGCCTCTTGAGCCAGGTTGGTGAAGTTAAAGACACGATGGATCTTGCTTTATGGGAACAAAAATTACATCAAAAATTTAAAGAAGAAGAAATTCCGCTGTTTCCAGTATTATGTCATTTGCGATTTCACAAAGCACCTCATTTTCATAAGTTAGTTCCAACTTTCCTGGATACTTATTGGGAAGTTAACTACTTAAAGAAACAAGAAATGGATTCTAATGTTTCTACTCAAATAGAATTAGCAAAAGATACTTTAGATGAGACGAACATTTCAACAGAGGAATATCTTAATAAAATCATACAAATGGCAGAAGTCTTGAAAAGCTTATCAGGGCTTGGCATGGCTTCAAAAGAAAAAGTAGAAGAACTTCAAGCTAAAAACGAACAGATCGAAAAAGAACTTGCCAATCTACATAAAGAGTTAAAAGCCAAGGACAAACAGCTAAAGACAAAAGATGAAAATATAGAAGTTGCGGGTAGGAAAGTAAGTGATCAGTTACGGCGAATAGAATCTCTGGAAGAAAAATTGGAAAATGAGCGTAGAGATAAGGGCAAGTTATCTCAATTGCTTGGAGAGAGCAGAAAGAATGTAGAGCTGCTTGAAACGGAAAAACAAAAAAGTATGCAAAAACTTCAACTAGCGCTTAAAGAAAATACGACAATTGCCGAATCAGTTGAGAAGCGGTTGAAAACAGAATGGAATAAGGAAAAAGCACTAATCGGAGAAAATCATTTAAAAGATAGATTGGAACAAGAGGAATTAATTAAAGCATTACGTGTTGAGATTGAAGAACTCACTGTAATAATCCATCAGAAAAGCTCAAGAGAACAAGCTGATGCGATAGAAGACTCAGTAGTTGATTTAGTAGCTGAAGAAGTGAACAAAGAAGAGAATCCAGACGACCTAGGACTAGATTTTCTCATAGATTTTCAACCAAATCGGCATTAATAGAAATGTAGTTACTTACGGTTTAACAAGATGGAGGAGATGGAGGTATGACTTCAAACGGGGACACAGACAACTTGAATTTTCTAATAGAAAATTCAACTCTTAAACCTCAAAAGGAGAATAAGGTTAATCACTCTATTGCTGATTCAGAAATTTACAGTTCTACTAATGGCGAGTATGATTCTGATTATCAGGGCGAAGCATTAATTGAGGAGAGTGATTTTAATTCACTCTCTTTTTTGCCTACGAATTTATCTACCAATTCCTTGATGGAAATAGCCTATAAAGAACCTATTGACTATATTAACGAGGTTATTCAATTTCCATCCACAATACTGGAGAAGGAACCGGAAATAGGTGATTTAGTTGTATATTCTATCATCGCTGGGATTATTGGAAATGGAAATATAAGAGTGGTAAAGCTCCGAGACTTTAAAGGCTGGGTATCAGTTTTGCAAACATCGGGAAAGTCGAACTCTAAAATAAATGATCATAATCTTCAGGCCTGGGTTATGGAGAAGGATTCTTTAAAGAAAAAGATAGTCCTTTCCAATGAACAGTTTGGTCGTGCAGCACCAAGTGCATCCGAGCAGAATCGTTACTTAGCGGCAGTGATGGAAGTACATAAGATGTTAAAGATATTCCTTAACAGTGGTAGTATCGAGCAGTTTAATTCTCTTGAATCTCTGTATGAACTCAAGGGATTGTACAGCCGAAGTGTAAAAAAGGACCGGTGGGACTGGCTATATGCATTTAAAGCACTGGGGTTTGAAGATGACAAGGACGCAGTGAACAACCGGAATGCTTACATCGATTTTCAAATGAAACTAAAATTGTTTCAAAAAAGCAATCAACAAGACATTGAGATCTCTGAAGTCATTAGATCACTTTATACACTCTTAGAAATGGATACTGTTAAAAAACTGGAGCAAGCAATAGAATTCATTGAAAAAAATGGTAGAGATAATTGGGAAACCATTAACGGAAAAAAGTTACTTATACGTAAAAAAGGGGAGGGAAAGCAGAGCTGATTTTGGATACTATCCCTCTGTTATTCAATGGAGTCGACTCTACTATACGTTTTTTAAAATTGTGGGAGTAAAATAAATAGAATTTGGCATAAATGATAATAGTTTGTTATATCTGAGGGGGATATTAGTGGAGAATAAACTTACACTAAATGTTAATGAAATTTCTGATCTTCTCGGTGTTTCTACGGATTGTATTTATGCAATGGTTCGCGAAAAACAAATACCTCACATCAGAATAAGAAGGAGAATCTTATTTTATCAAGAGGGGATCAAAGAGTGGCTCAAACAAGGTGCTCCTAGCTACTGATCGACCATCAATTACTTACATGTTTATCCATTCAGAAAGTTCTTCATAATCATCAATGTTACCGAGGCGTCGTAAGTAATCAAGACCTCCATTAACACCCACTTTACCACAAGAGCAAAAGCTAACTTTATGGGTAGTCTTTGATTCAATTACAAAGTGGCAATTATTACAGCGCACAGCATTTCTGATGATTTTTTTCTTCGTCACAGGCCCTTCAGCTCCTTGAAAAGTTAAGCTTAAAATAAGAAATAAAAAGGGGAGTCCTCGTAGTAGCATAGTCTGCTCAAAGGAATCCCCTTTGTCCATTACGGACTTTGATAAATCGCTAAAGGTAGGTGCTCAATATAAGCTTGAATAATTAATATGTTAATCTATTAAATAGGAACCGTCAATTAGCCTTTTGCTTCGCGATATTAAATTTATTGTTATTTTGTTTTTCTCTGTTTAAATGGAACAATTGAATAAAACTTATTTGCAGCCTCTTTATCGGCTGACTGTAATGCGTGACCGTAAACATTCATTGTCGTAGTGATGCTAGCATGGCCGAGTCTCTCGGATATAATTTTTGCATGCACACCTTTATTTATATAATAAGGTTGCAGATGTATGACGTAAATCATGAAAACGAATATACCGGAGACCATTCTTTTTAAAAATTTACGAAACCAAAGGTACGGTGTTTCCGGGTAGAATGCCTTACCTTCAAAGTTTGGGAACACAAAAAAATGTTCCCCTCCCTTCCAAGCATCACCTAAAGTTAATCTTTTTTTGCGTGAAAATAGATAATATTCTTTCAAATTTTCTTGAACTGAATCTGGTAATGATATCTTTCTTTTAGATTTTTTGGCCTTTGGTTCAGTAATGATTCTTTCTCCATTCTCTGATAATGAGATACTTTGTTTAACTTCAATTATTCCAGTTTCTAGATCAATGTGTTTCCATTCTAACCCAACTATTTCCCCGCGGCGAAGCCCCGTGGTAATGGCAAGCAAAATTAAAATCTGCCTGCTCTTCAAGAAAATAGAGTGTTAGACTGGGTGAGCATCGTATCAAACTCTAACGATGAGCGATAGTTAAATAAAACGGGGCGATAGTCTAAGACTATATTTTCTAGTCAAAAGGCTGTCGCTGTTTCGATTTTCGTGGTTAGTTTAATAATTATTTTGTGGGAATTGACGGCTTTTTGTAATCATCAGAGGGCTTATTTTGTGGGGCATCATTTATTTATTATTGATATCTTTAAATAATTTATATAAAGTGAATACAGTACAAAATATTTCCAATAGAGGAGAATCAGGTATGTCAAATCAATCCAAATTGACAAAGTTTTTATTGTTTGCATCGCTATCACTAATAGTGCTTGGAATTTCAAAATTAATAGTTTCAATCTCTCAAGCGGATCCATTTGGTGACCTTAGCAATGATCTACTCAAACAAAAAGTAGTTAATGAAGTTTCTATGGATCTTACAAATGATGCGTTAATAATATGGTTAGTTATTTTAGGAATAATTACTTTGCTATCGTCGTTCATGATTATTAAAAGGAAGAGCAGTTCTTTTAAATCTTCTATTGGTTATGCATTATTTTATGCATTTCTAATTGTTATAACTTCCTTTATTTTTTCCTTGGTTTTTTTCTTTGGGACTGCAGGTTTTTCATTATTACCTTTTAAGTTGCTGGCGACGCTAGTCCCACTTGGAATAAGCTTATTTATTTTTATTAAGTTATTTACTGTTAAGATTAAGAGTTTAATAATATGGATCATTATAGGAAATGTATTAGTATTCATTTTATCGATAATTATGTGCCCCAAATTTGAGTGGTCGTATACTGGATATTTTAGATATTGTTATTGGATAAATGAAATGTTAACAGAGGTAGGTGATGGACTATCCATCTTTGCATTTGGTCTATTAACATTACAATATACACTAGAGAAGAAGTGGAGATAATTTGGACAAAGTGTAGCTAAATTTTGTGCTCGAAACTGAATTTTAGATATGACAAGTGGGATGTAAGAGTTGTGAATTGAAGAATAACTAGCCCCAATGCTGTAATTGCATTGGGGCTTCTTTTAGTTAGTTATCATAAGCCTTTAGGACGTCTTCAACTAAACAGGATACATCTCCGAAAGACTCTGCCGGAAGCGACCATAACAATCCGGGCAACCTACACCACGATTCCTACTATTCACTTTGGCAACCAATTCATACTTCTGATCGTAGATCCACCACACAACCCTGTTCGAATCAGGCGCTAATTGTGAAGGTTTAAGTGCCCCGTTCTTTACAGGATGCCACTCTTGAAGTTTGGAATTCCTTATTAGTAGTGAACGATCAAATGGCAAATGACGCTTCCGAATGTACCAAAGTTGGAGAAAACTGAGTATAGTATTAGACAGGTTATATGGCTAGAGAAACAAGCTAGTGTAGAGCTAAAGAAGAACAGGTAGAGGTCTGGTCTTTTGCTCACTTTGTACATTGCCAAAAGTTATTCGGAGTAATTAAATTATTACCGGAAGTAAAGTATTGGATAACTTCACATTACAATAAGAGTAAGAAAAATGACTGGAACCCCTTGGTTACAGCCATTTTTCTTACTTAGCAATTAAACGAGTTAAGTTACAGTTCATTAAAGATAATTTTATTGGATATTATAATTTTTTGAGGGATATTAAACTAATAAAATTAGCCGAGCCTTAACAATAAATACCCCCATATATCACTATAGCGATATGAAGGAGGTGTTTTTATTATTTATGTTGATGACAGTTGGAGGGATAATTCATTTGATTTAATAGCCTTAATTACCTCGACCGCGATTGCTCTAGCTAATAAAGGAGGGACAGCATTGCCAACTTGTGTATATTGCGGAACTTCCACTTTCCGTCTTGGACCACCAGTTGTTCTTTTCCCTAGAAAATTAAAACTATCATCAAAAGACTGTATTCTAGCCATCTCCCTAACAGTCGGAATTCGGTTTTCGAAGGGAGTTAAAAAGTCGTCTGGTAAAGTGACCATAGTAGGTGCAACGCTGTTTCTATTTAATCGGAATCGGTTGCTTTTTTTAGTTAATAAAGCTTCTAGAAACTCATCATTAATAATTCCGCTTTTAAAAGTACTGATAATTTCTTTGGTTGTATAGTCGGATAACTTTCTTTCACACTCTTTTAATAATGACGGGTACTGACTGAGATCTATTCCTTCATTTCTTATTCTTTTTATTAGTGCCGCGGATGATTCCCCTTCTTGAAATAGAGAAAACCTCTCCGTTATTAGCTCATTATGTCTAGACTGAACGTGATTATAAATCTCACCATTGTAGTCAACTGGCTTTCCGGAAAATGTCTTTGTACGACCTTTACGAGATTCAGCTTGATATTTTGATATGTTATTTAATGTAATTTTACTATTCTGATCAACAATAAGATCACTAATAGCGTCTAAAACAGGTGTCTTTTCTGTTTCATTGAATGTAGTTGGTGTTGGATATGCTGGTGGTTTAACTGTATCTAGATAACCAATAAAAATTACTCTACGTCTTCTTTGTGGTACCCCGAAGTGAGAAGAATCTAATACTCTTGTAGGAAGTGTTTTGTACCCGATTTCAGAGAATTCATTGCTTAGTATTTCGGGAACTAAACTATTATCATCATATTTTTTACCTTTTACTCCAATGAATCCATCTAAACGAGTATCATTAAAGCCTTCTACATTCTCCATAACAACATAGCTTGGTCTTAAATCATTAATAATTCTTAAATATTCTTTAAATAGTGTATTGCGAGGATCATCCTTTTTTCGTTGCCCGGCACGGCTAAATCCTTGGCAGGGTGGACCACCAAATATAGCATCAATTTTTGGGAATTTTTTTATATCTTGAAACATTTCGAGGTTTTGAATTGATTCTTTAATTTCACTTGATGGTAGTTCGCGAATATCAGCTCTTTTAAAGAAAGTATTCACACCTTGATTAAGACCGAGTTGATCATGTCTATTTCTATAGGTTCTTTCGACATCTTCATTAATATCACTTGAAAATAGGATGTGAAATCCTGCTTGTAAAATGCCTTCGCTCATCCCTCCAGCACCACAAAATAAATCAATAGCAAATGGTTTCATATGACACACCTCTTCATTTAAAACTAGGATATCTTTATTATGACTGAATCTGATAGAAAAGTCCAGGTTTTTTGCGAATATACGTTCTTATACGTTCTATTATAAAGCATTGAATATATTAATTGATAGATTTATTTTGAAAATCATTTGACGATGTCGTAAATAGGTATTATAGGTGCTAATATAGAACTAATACAACAGGAAAAATAAGGTGGTCCTAATGAATCCGTACTTTTTACCTAATGAGGAAGAACAAACAAAGATTCAATTAGTACAACAGTATTGTAGGAATGAATTTACCTTAATTAGAATGACTTCAACGATGCTAGAAAAAAGTATCATTGATGCCTCGGGTCCCTTGAGAACGATTTTAAGAGATAATGATATCGTTAACTATGAAAGTTTACTTCAGGGAACTGAATACAAAATTTTAAAGGATTCTGATGTGTTTTTGAACTCTAATATTTTAAATATGAAAACTAGCTTTTATAGGCCAAATACAAAGCTTGGGGATCCGAGAATCTGGATATACGAATTTAAAAAGTATATTCCTATAGGTACATTGATATATTTTACTGCTTTTCAAGGAAATCTTGTGGTTATCCCTCTTATTACGAGAGAGTCACTGGAAATATTGTTGCCGCAATACTTTGGTGGTAATGACGATTATCTAATTGTAGAAGAATTAATGCAGCGTCTTTCAATAATATCAAACCAATGGATAAAAAGTATATCTCCATTTAAAAGTAGTCCAAAAGATGTCGGTGAAACCTTAGAAAAGTGTTTAGGGATAAGCCCTAATAGTATCGCCCAAGCGGATTTTAAAGGAGCTATCGAATTAAAGTGTAAGAGAGCCGGTGGAGGAAATCTCGATACATTATTTAGTATGGTTCCTAACTGGGACATCAGTGCTCTTAAAAGTTCAACAGATATAATGCTGACTTACGGATACCCAAGTAATAAATACAGTGGCTTTTATGATTTATATGTAACAGTCAGCAATAATCCAAATAACCAAGGGCTTTTTCTGGGGGCAGATGATGAGGAACAGATAATATATCAAAGAAGTAAGATTAATGGGATTATTAATGAAGTCTGCTCTTGGGAATATTCGGCTGTTAAGCAAAAACTCCAAGAAAAACATCCTAAAACTGCTTGGCTAGTTGCAGAAGAAAAAATAATTAACGGTGAAATACATTTTAACTATAACCAAATCCAACTGACTCAACGCCCAATATTCTCGCAGTTTACAACATTAATTAACCAAGGCATTGTAACCTATGATTGGCGTGGAAGGGTTCGTACAGATAGAACTGGATATAAAGATAAAGGGCATTGTTATAGAATTTCGCCGCGTAACAGGAGTCTACTCTTTGGTGAAACTAGTGATGTAGTATTTAAATAAGCTTTTAAGGAAGAAAAAGAAAGTTTTAAAAACACGGCTACTATATTCAAATAATTAGAATAGAAAAGTAGGTGGTTTTTTTGCCAACAATGCATTTTAGCTCTTCAACCAATTTAAAAGATTTGGTAGGAAGAAGATTGGTAACAAATAAAATATCAGCAATCTTTGAATTAGTTAAAAATGCATTTGATGCGGATGCTGATGAAGTAAAGGTTACCATTGATCCGGATGGCGATAAGCTTACTATTTGGGACGATGGAGAGGGTATGAGTATTAATGATATAAGAAATAAGTGGATGGTCATTGGGACAGATAACAAAAAGGGCAAAAATTCAACTGATAAGGGACGACCATTGAACGGTGAGAAAGGAATAGGTAGATTCTCTGTTGATAGATTAGGTAAGAATTTAGAGTTAATAAGTCGTAAAGAAAATAATAAGCAAACTGTATCAATGTTTTTCGACTGGGGAAAATTCGAAGATCAGAATGATATGTTACTAAGTGATATTGAAATTGATTATTCTATAAACAAAATTCTTAGAAAAAAGAAAGGAGTAACATTAAAGATAACGGGTCTTAGAGATCTATGGACTAAAACAGAGGTAGAATCTCTAGAAAAACGTTTAAAAGGAATGCTATCTCCCTTTTCTAATTTTGATACGCAACCCTTTAAAATAATTTTAGACTGTAAAAAATACGGCTTTGATAATAAAATTTTAGAAGCATATCAATTAAGTGATATAAGTTCGCTTTGGGTGGAGTTAAGTGTCCCTTTGGAGAATCAAAATATTATAAATTTGGAAGTGTATAGAAATGGTGCGTTGATTGAAGAACTTACTTATAATAACAAATATAATTTTGGTCCCGTAAGAACAATCATTTATTCTTTTGATCAATCAGATAAAGTTAGCTTCTATCATAAATTCAAAGATAACGTTAAGGATTACGGGAATATAAGAATATACAGAGATTATTTTCAATTATATCCGTATGGTGAGTCGAATAACGATTGGTTAGATTTAGACATTAGGAAATCACAAGGGCATTTCCGTTTCTTAGGTTCTAGAGATATTATAGGCTTTATCCAAATATATCGAGAGCATAATCCGATGTTTATCGATGCAACTAATCGACAAGGTCTGGAAGAGAATGAATCTCTAACTGAATTGAGGAATTTCATAAAAAAAGAAGCAATGTCTAAGCTAGAAGAATATTTTTTCCTGAAGAGGTTCAAAGCCCCTGAGGGCATACATGTACAGCACCGAGCAGAAATTTCTGGTGCGACCAAAGAATTAAACATAATGGCTAAAGAAATAAAGAAATTTTCTCCTGAGCTAGCACAACAAGTTGTTGATTTATCTAAATTGATCCGAGAGAAAAATCAAGAGCAAGATAAGATAATAAGGAATCAATTGCAGTTAGTTGAAGTCTACAAAAGAATGGCCAGTAAAGAGACATTACTTCATGGAATTATACATCAGGTCTTAATAAGGTTACAAAATATCGAAACTGCTGTATGGAATCAGAAAAGTGACTTATCTATATATATGGCCGATGAGCATCTGAACAAATTGTTTATTGAATATGAGCAATTTACACTTTCTACGCTTAAGGAAATTAATACATACTTACTCGATGCACGTAACTATTTATTAAAAAAGAGAGAACGAATAGAGATAAATATTTACCAACAACTTGAGAAGATATTCCATACATCAAAGTATTCATTAATTAAGGAAAATATTTCATATTCAATACAAGGGCCAGTGACTGGAAAACTGAAAGTGGATTTGAATGATTTGAAAGTAATTTTCGACAATCTGATTTCAAATTCAAGAAAAGCCTTATCTGACATAATAGATGAAAGAAAAAAAGAAATTCAAGTAGTGTATGAAATGACAGCGACCAAGTTAAATATTATTTTTAGAGATAACGGAGTTGGCATAGAAGAAAGTGATATCCCGCATATTTTTTCTCCGTTTTTCACGACAAGAGAAGGTGGATTTGGAATGGGATTATCCATAGTAGATGAACTTGTAAAAAGTAATTACGGGGAAATCCATCTAATTAAAAGTAATATAGGAGCAGCTTTTCAAATCAGTTTTGATCTGGAGGAATAGAAAAGTGGATATACAAAGAAATATATTGATCGTTGATGACTCTAAAAATATAGAACAAGATATAAAAAGCTATAGTACAATTTTTGAAAAACTGAAAGAGGCTAGAAACTTAGATTATAATTTGATATTTCATACAAGAAAAAAATACGAAGAGGCTATCGAATTACTTCAAGATCCAGATATGGTATTTGATGTAGTGATCGTTGATCATAACCTTTCTGAGGGGGGCAATGAACGTTCTGGTGATGATTTAATACAAGAAATCAGGCACCATATTAATAAGCATTGTAAGTTAATATTTTATTCTATGGGTGACTTAGCTGAGATCTTTCCTAACAGATTAGATTTAATCAATCTATTCAACCTAGGTATTTTTCGGTTCTTGTCGAAAGATATGTCCACGAGTAGTTCAACTTTGTTCGGACCAGGGCAAATGCAATTAAGAGTTGAGACTATTATTGATGCAATTCAAGATATTGATTTTGTTCAAGTTACATTGGAAAGATATTTTGCAGAATATAGAGAAGTTATTTCTGATGAAACGATTACTGTTTCTGGGAAAAATTACTCCGTGAATGAGATTATTAATCTAATAAAAAAAGATGCAGATGAGGGTAGATTGTATAAAAGTAATTTGGCTGAATCAGTTATAATACACAATATATTGACAGGTGGTAAGACAAGTTGAAAGCTATTCATTTTTATCCTAGATCAGCTGGAATTAATTTTATTGCCCATTTCAAAACTTATCTAGAGAAAACGATGAACGATAATTATACTTTTGTTGATCGCTCTACAAACTTATATAGTGAATTAGATAAAAGAATAAATCAGATCGATATTATTTTATTTACAAGTCATGGTGAGCCAGAATATTTCATAGGTGAAAAAGAAAAAGGAACTGACGTGCTGATCCGAGAAGAACACTTAGGGGGGGTAAAGAACTCTTTTATATTTGCGTTTGCATGTTCTACCGGTGAACTGGGAAAAAAATTGTGCGATGGTTCAGGTGCCTTAGCGTATATAGGTTTTAATGATGCGATAAACCTAACAGTGAACACAAGTGAAATATCTTTTAAACCACAAATGAAAATAGTGTTAAGTTCAATATATATAGAAGCGCTTATTGCATCGTTTAACGAATATTTTAAAAAAACCTATAGTGTAAAGCAGTTCGCAAAGTTGCTATCATTAAATTTGAAAAGAAGCTATTCGAGAGTTCTTGCAGCAGAGCCGCTGTCACTATGCCACCAATTTAATCTTGGGAAGAGACTTGCTCAGAATCCTCTATTCTTAAAGACATTGCACTCAGACTTACTGACTACAATTGACGCTGTAAGATCAAGAATAATCGTCCATGGGGAAACCGAGTTTATTCCCTGGGATTTTATAAATAATGAACCAGAGAAGGTATACTCACTTATAGCGAAATTGGAAAATACTACTTTTGCATCACAAAATGAATATTACCGTAATTTCCTACTATTATGTTTGTATATGAAAGCTGGAAGAACCAGAAAAGCCTATACATATTTTAAGAATGTTGCAAGCCTATTCCCTCAGTTTGAGCCACTATCTATCTATAAAGTTAATGAAGATGACACAGAGTTGCAAGAAGTTGTTTCGTAACTTTTATGATCATGTTGACAGGTTGTTGACGAAGCCTGTCAACAAATAGCCAAAACTAAACAAACAGATAAGTCTATTGGCATATGAAACCTTATAATATAAGGGTTCTATCTTACTGACACAGATTCCAACAAACCCACACATGTTCCCGCATACGGTGCATTTGGAATAATGTTAGAGGATATTGAAAGAAGTTGGGTGAGTTTTGGCCATATAAAGAGCGTGATGTGTTCAGAGAATCATCTTGTAGGCCATCTAACGAATCGAAAAGCTACATTTATTTCTTTAATAACGTAAACTATGCTACAATCTGGCACCGTTAGAGTACCAGCTTGTAGCATAGTTTTTCATTGTCTACGATTTGGGGTCTTGATCACTTAGGAAGGGGGAGGTGCTAGGAGCTTTTTACAATTCCTGAATTAATTCTATTAACTTCGACGGTATCTTTGATCATTTGAGCAATAGCCTTTGAAAGAAGTGGAGGAACAGCATTCCCCACTTGTGTGTATTGAGGAACCTCGACTCTCCTCCGATCACCCCCTGTAGTTTTCTTTCCTAAGAACTCAAAGCTATCGTCAAATGATTGAATACGTGCCATCTCACGAACAGTTAGAATTCTATTTTCAAAAGGAGAGATGAAATCGTCGGGCAATGTTACCATGGTGGGTGCTAACGTATTACTTGATAATCTTATACGACTGTTTTTCTTAGTAAGCAAAGTTTCGATCATTCTATCAGTAATGTTCTTCTCTAAAAACATTTTTATTATTTCTTCAGTTGTGTAAAATTCAGCTAATTTCATGGAGCATTCATTTAAAAGAGATGGATACATAGATAGTGCTAGTCCTTCTATTAAAAGTCGTTTCACTAATATTGAAGTACTTTCACCTTCTCTAAATAAAGAAAAGCGCTCAATAATATAATTATTATGTTTTGAAAGTTCGTGGTTGAGCTTAGTACTGTAATTAGATATTAATGATTTAGTTGTAGTTGGAGTACGACCTATTTTTGAATCACTTTGATAATTCGAGCTAACCTTATGTATTTGGAAGCGCAATGAGGGATTCACTATCAGATCACTAATTGCTTCACTAACGGAAGTTTTTTGATTTTCCAATTTAGTTGTAGGTTTTGGATACTGTGGGACTGCTTGCCCATCGACATAAGCTATGAAGATAACTCTCTTTCTTCTCTGAGGTACTCCGAAATCAGATGCATCAAGGACTTGTGGGGTTAGAGTACTGTATCCAATTTGTTGGAATTCTTTAAGGAGGAGTTCAGGAAGAGACATATCATGATCATAGGTTGTTCCTTTGACTCCAGTATAGCCTGGAAGCTTTGTATCTAGAAATCCTTCAACATTTTCCATAACTACATATTTCGGCCTAATTTCATTAACTATCCGAAGGTACTCACGAAATAAGAAATTTCTTGGATCATCTTGGTTTCTTTTACCAGCTCTGCTGAAACCTTGGCAAGGAGGGCCTCCAAAGATTGCATCAATCGGCGGGATAGCTTTACCTTTTAACATTTGTAGATTCTTAATAGCATTCATTATATTTTCTGAAAGTAATTCTCTCACATCTGCTAATTCGAAATGTGTGTTTTTACCTTGTATTAGTCCTAATTGTTCGTGTCTGTTAACATATGTTTGTTTTACAGAAATGTTAATGTCACTCGAGAAAATAATGTGAAATCCAGCTTGAAGGATTCCTTCACTCATCCCACCGGCGCCGCAAAATAGATCTATTGCTAGTGGTTTTGCTAAATCACTCTGGTACGATGATACCTTGTTGTTATATTCATAACTAGACTTCTTATCACAAATATAATTACACATAGATACTATCTTACGAGTCTCCGGAAAAGACCAAATATTTCTTGATTCCATTGTACCCCTCCTAAATTAAGAACATTTGTTCTATTTCATTATAACAAATTAATAATAATATTGGAATAATTTGTTTATTTTAATTGAAATATTTAGATAACTAAATTTGAGTTGGTGACATACGTCACCCTATAAGCATTGAAGAAAATTATAGAACCAGAATTATTTGACTTTGAGACAGGTTCTTTAAGTAAAAAGCCTCAGCTGGGGTCTGCTTTAGAGCATGGATTTTACCATACACCTCTGCGTAATATTACAGACCACAAGGTGCTGACTCGTATCGAGTACGTAGCGTTGTACCAGTCCATTCGTTTGTTTAGCAAAGAGGAAGCGGGTATTTCCTGGTATGGAAGAGTGAAGGGTTGGAAGGTTGTTCCACGCCCCGCGATAACGGCAATTCCTTCTAGTCGAGGTGCGACGGATGAGCTTTATGTTGTATTTGAAGTGGATAAGTGGCTCCGTAGAGAGACGGCTATTGCTCCCGCGGGGCATGGGATTTATCGGATTCTGTTTACGACGGATTACATACTTAACCGGGCTAAAGAAGTGTCTGAGCTACGTCTGGAAACGGAAGAGGAGCTTCGCGATTGGCGAGAGAAACGGCGTGTGGGTAAGGTGCGCGTGAAGCTGGATCGGGAGCATGTGGATTTGGGGAGTTCGGTTGTGGGGATTGAAGTGGAGTAGGATAAATAACAAAGCATAAACCCACCTGAATTTCAGAAGGGTTTATGCTTTGTTATGTTTTAAAGTGTTTCATTATTAGATAACCGTGTCCATATTTTTATCATTAAGACAACCTTCTCAACAATACATTTAGAAATGGCATGATTGGTGAGGGGGAGTGTTGTGCATGTCAAAAGTGATAAGCATTATTAATCTAAAGGGTGGAGTTGGGAAAACAACCATTACAGTAGCTTTAGCCGAATTCTTAGCAATCGAACACAATAAACGTGTTTTAGTGATTGATTTAGACCCTCAGACGAATTCGACCGTGGCTTTAATTGGTGAAGATGAGTGGACAAAAAGAAATCAAAACGGACAAACGCTGCACGCTTTATTTAAGGATCATATTGATGATACATATACATTTGAAATTGAAAAAAGTATAGTTCGAAAAACATCTAATTTGCAAGGCGGGCTGGAAACAATACATTTGCTACCTTCGAGTCTAGACTTCGTAAAAATACAAGACAGGTTAATACATATATGGCAAACAGCACTTATTCGTCCTTTTGACGTATTGAAAAATGCTGTAAAGAACCATTTAGATAACTATGATATTGTATTGATCGATTGCCCGCCGAATTTAGGAATCGTTACTCAGAACGGATTAAATATAAGTGATTGGTATCTAATCCCTACCATTCCCGATCATTTATCTACCTACGGTATCCCCCAAATTATCTCTAGCGTTAAAAACTTTAATCGAAAGAAAGCCGATGGGGAAGTAAAGCTTCTAGGAGTTATTGCCTCCATGTATCGCTCTGGTGTGAACCGACATAACACAACACTACGTAGATTAGAATCACAAGTTCAACAAGGTCAACTGACCCGTTTGTTTGAAACTAGAATCCCACTAGCCTCTAAAGCCGCTGATGCCACATATTATGACGCAGAAGGTATCAATACACTTAAGCAAAAGTACGGTAATGCTGGTGATAATTTATATCAATCTTTTCAAAGTTTGGCGGAGGAGCTTCAAACTTATGTCCAAATTTAATGATTCTGATTTTAGAAAACAACTTTCGACCATTTTTATCAAGCTTGCTGAAAAAATTGAACAAGACGAGGTATTCGCCCAGTGGATCTTTGAAGGAATTAATACTTCAACCGGAAAGAATTCTAAAAGAAAACAGGAGAGTAAGAAAATCGAGATTCAGTCAGTTGTTTTGGAGGTAAGCCCATTACCTGATATATTTACAATATTCTCAATTAAAGGGTCTGAAGGTTTACGTGAACAATTAAATACATATGAAACTGAGATTCTAGTAAAAATTGTTTTAGAAAATGGCTTGGATCCAGTAAGAAAGGTTCGAAGATGGAAAACCAAAAATAAAATTATTACTTATATTATCGATGTCGTTTCAAAGCAGATGTCCAAAGGGAATTCTTTTCTTGATAAGGGATGAATAAAAATATGAGGGTGTATATTACTTGGAGGTATAGCCTAATCAGGCCACACCTCTTATTTTTGTTTATTTAAACATAAAATCCCTACCATACCCCAACCATACTTTGATACAATAGGGGAACGAGAAGAGGGAATATCCCTTTCTTTATCCATTACACAAATCCCCCTACAGAAACGATGATACCCATGAAAATCGAACTCGATAACACAACCATAGACGTCAACGTCCAATACGGCATCCGCAAAAAACTCTACATCCACATCGATGACACGGGTTTCATCACCGTCAAAGCTCCGAATGACACCAGTCAGGAGCTCATCATTAACGCTGTGAAACAACACAGCAAGTCGATCCTAGATAAGCTAAATGCCATCACCAGAGCTCGGCAGCCCATCCCCAAGATCAGAGAATATGAAGACGAAGGAAAGTTCCTTCATCTCGGGAAATATCATTTCCTCCATGAGTTAATTGAAACGAATGGACTCACCGAGGATGAGTTGAAAATCAACCTGAAGAAGTTCTATTTTGCTAGCTGTAAGAAGGTTGTAGCGGAGCGAATCAAATCTTATCAGACCCAACTGAAGGTCAAACCCAAAACGATTGAGGTCGATGAGTCGAGGACCAAGTGGGGGAGCTGCAGCTCTGATAAAAAGCTTACCTTTAATTACCGTCTAGCCATGGCGCCCGTTGAGGTAATTGATTATGTCATCGTTCATGAGCTCTGTCATCTCCTGCATATGAATCATGATCGCTCCTTTTGGAGAAGAGTGGGCAGCATCATGCCGGATTATAAAGAGAAGGAAGCGTACTTAGCCCGATATGGGCAGGCGATGACGCTTTAGCACATTATTATCACTGCTTCTATCACGGGTACTCACCATATACAACGCAAAAAGCTAGGTTCCTTAACCTAGCTCCTTTGTCATTCTTCTATTGCCGCCGCTAAAGATCATTCTCATGCAAATATGCAATCGTTTCCGATCTTCCAGAGACATTCAGCTTCTTATAAATAGCACTCAAATAATTTTTCACAGTCCCCGTGGTTAAAAATAATTCAGAAGCGATAGCTTGATTCGGCTTCCCTTGTTTCAAATTCCTCAGGATGTTCCTTTCCTGTATGGATAAAATAGGCGACTTGGCATCCTGCTGTTGCTCTGTCAAAGTTCCTAATCCTTCCGCTGATGCGCGTTCTTCGTGTTCCTCTGAAGTTCGAAGAGCTTGGACAAGGCGCGGCTGAATACTGATGGGGTAAGTAATTCCACCGTCTAAGCAGACCTGAATCGTAGCGAGTATTTTATTCGTCTCGACACCTTTAACTAAATAGCCGCATGCGCCATGGCGTATCGCTTCCCAGATGTATTCTTCATCCTCAAATGTGGTCAGAATGAGCACCTTAATATCTGGGAACTCAGCTTTTATTCGTTTGGTAGCCTCTAAGCCATCTAGCTTCGGCATATGAATATCCATCAAAACAAGCTCAGGACGATGCAGTTCTACTTGTGCAAGGGTGGCCAACCCATCACCGGTTTTGGCTACGACTGTATATCCGTCCTCCATACCTAGAATAGCTGCTAATCCGTCGCGGATTAGGGGTTGGTCGTCTGCGATAAGAATCGATATTTGAGACAATGCGATCATTCCTTCCGATCATTTTCGACTGAAGGGTATGGTTATATCCAATGTTACTCCGCCAGCTGAACCCTTGTTACTTATTGCAAAATCCCCTCCAACATCCTCCACTCTTTCTTTCATCGCATTTAGACCATAGCCAAAAACAATGGGAAGCGGTGGATATCCATTATCGGATAAAGTAAATCGAATGACCCCATCCTGATACGTCAATGTGAAGTGGAAGTAGGTACTGAGACCATGGCGAATGCCATTGGTTAGCCCCTCTTGTAGTGCACGATAAATGGTTAACTCGATAAGAGGTGACAGATCAGCAGGGACCATCGTGTCTATTGCGTAGGCGATTTCCACGTTCGTTTGCTTTTTCGTATTATCGATCAGCCTAATGAGCTCAGGTATGAACGAGTGATCTGGGAAGTTTTCGCGCAACACATGCACAGAGCTTCGTACGTCATCTAGACCTCTAAGAATACTTTCTTTCGTTCTATCGATCATCTCTTTGGCCAGTGGATAATGGTTTTTGTCTAAGGCATGTGCTGCTGTCTGTAGCCCGGTTAACGCGGATGTAAGCGTGTGTCCAACCGAATCATGAATGTCGCGGGAGATCCGCGTTCGTTCTTGTAATTTGGCTTTTTGCTCCAACGCTATAGAAGCAATTCGCAGGTGTTCATTATCCCTAGCCAATTGATTCTTTTGTTGAACCGCAATTTTGGCAAGTTGGCACATCCCGAAAATAGCAAGAAAGTCGATAACTCTAGGAATAATTAAGTAGATTTGCTCAAAAGGCGGGAACTGACGATATATCAAAACGCCTACTAGGTTAGTAACATAGGTTACTATGGTGAAGATAATGGCATGTTTTCTAGCATGATGAAAGGTGAATTCGCCAATGAGGATGAAGAGGTAGATTTGTGCGAAATAACTTTCTGACCATACACAGATAACCAAAGCCAATACGAGTTGACCATACAATAACGGGATACCCATATTTCCATGTAGAGCGATCTTCAAGATGTAATCTCGTAAAAGGATGACAGCGACATACGTGCATGCTAGCAGCAAAAGTCCAACAGAAAACTTACTCGTGTGAAGCATTAAGAAGAATGTTGAACCCGCCACGAAGATATTCAAGATGAGAGTCATATTTTTATTAAATTGTACATCCATATCATTTGCCCTCAAATAGAATGCTTATTTTCCATTTATTGTACCATAAACATGACTTAAGTCATACAAGTTCGGGTAAAAATGACAGTATATCTGCTTTTTCAGTGAATTTCTTCATTTATAATAGGTCTTTAGTAGGATCTATAATGAGGGTAGAGGATGTTGAAATCCTAAGGGAGGCATGTCCAAATGTTGATGATTTTATGGAACGCACTTGGAGGCATTCTTCTAATCTTGTAGATGTATGTTATACTAAATAAAACTATATTATGGGGCTGTGTGATATGAAATGGTCTGAAATTTGCTGTCATTACCCCAGTCGATTTGTTTTAGTAGAAGCAATCAAAGCAGTTTCAAAGAATCGCTTACGTACAATTGAAGAAATGACAGTTGTAGAAGAATATGATAATCCAATGCAAGCTTGGGATGGATATAAACTTCACCACAAGGAAAACCCTGAACGTGAGTTTTATGTCTTTCACACTAGCAAGCAAGAAATAGAAGTTATAGAGGAGTACTTTTCGGGGATTCGCAAACCATGATGGAGCTGCGAGTTGAGAATGGCCTGCTAGTAGTAGCATTTTCACTAACTTATCAGGAACAAACAATTAGAATGAGTAATGTGTTATTTGATACGGGGTGTAGTTCCACAATATTCGATACGGATTTAATGGCCAATATTGGGTTATACCTCGATTTAATAAATGGAACTGCCAAAAGGATGTATGGTGTTGGCGGTGCAAGTGAATTGTGTTATGAACAAAAAGTAAATGCTTTAGAAATAGGAACCATTTTTCTGCCATCTTTTAAACTGCAATTAGGTATGACAAGAGAGCCCTATGGTTTTGATGGCATATTAGGTATAGATTTTATGACCACTGTTGGTTTAAAAGTTGATTTTAAAGAACTAATTATTCATTATGAGTGAACCCTACCATGATAGGGTAGGGTTCACTCAATTCAATAGGGAAAAGTTATTGGGGCTAATAGTAGAGAGACTTCATCCACTGGATAAGGTCTCTTTTTCATTAACAAGGTTAATTAAATCGTTCCCTCACATAAATTAGATATGGTAAACTATACATAAAATGCACCGGCTTCCCTCATCCTACCGACTCTACGAAAAGGCGCTGAAACTCACCATGCTTTATTTATACAGATCCGTTCTACGATATCTAGCGAATAGCAAAAAAATATTCACCGTGTTCCTACTAGCACTATTATTTGAACTCTCCTTTGAGTACTTTACATCATTAAGTATCAAATATTTAATCGACGATGCCATCACGCCACGGAATATGACCATTTTCTTCGGCCTGCTCTTGGCGCTTCTTATTGGTGGTATTTTGAACTTGTTGATTGGCGTTGGCGGCGATTATGCGATGTCCAAATTGAACGAGACAATTCTAATCGGGCTGCGCAAGGATCTCTACGAACAGACGCAGAAGCTTTCTGCTCATTTCTTCTCGCGTTACAGGATCGGCGATATTGTCGCGCGGTTTACCATGGACATTCCAGCGGTCGAGCATGCGATGATGCAGACGTTTTCGACGCTTATTTTAGCTAGCCTGAGCATGGTGGTCGGTACGGTGTTGTTGTTTGTTTTGGAGTGGAAGCTGGCTCTGGTCGCGTTTGTCGGCATTGTGTTTATGTTTGTCCCGCAAAAATTATTGAATAAACGCGCTCAACGCTATAACGAGGAGTACGTTGGCATTGTAGAGTCATTTTCTAATAATATGGATGAAGAAATGAAGGCTTTTAAGGTCATTAGAGGCTTTCAATTGCAGGAATCCATGAAAAATAGGTTCACGAAGCAACTCCAAGTTTGGTTTAGATTAGGGGTAAAGAGGAGCTTCATTAATTCCAATCTCGAACGTCTTCCGATCATGGTTTTATCCGTTATTAACGTGATAATCCTTGGTTTAGGGGGCTATTTTACGTTCCAAGGTACCATGACGATCGGTGATTTAATCGCATTCTACTCGGTATTCGATACGGTGGGCGTATCCGTGATTCAATTCATGGAGGTCGTGCCTGACCTGATTGAAGGCGAAGTAGGCATACGACGCATTAATGAGGTGCTCGAGATCAAGCCTGATCTTGAGGGTGATGAGCAAGCGGCTGAGACTCCCTCTTTTACAAATGAGATAAAGTTCGACAATGTCACCTTCGGCTACACAGAGGCGCATCCTGTTATTCAGGATCTTACTTTATCGATTCCGATGGGCAGCTATGTGGCTTTGGTGGGTCCTAGTGGTTCAGGCAAAAGCACGTTGCTCCAACTGCTCATGCGTTTCTATGATCCGCAAAAGGGCTCAATCCAGGTTGATGACCTTGACCTTCGTAAGATCCAGCTATCTTCGCTGCTTACGCAAGCTGGTGTTATTTTCCAAGATCCTTATCTCTTCAATACAACGATCCGTGATAATTTGCTAATTGGAAATCCCGATGCCACGGAGGATGAGCTCCTCGAAGCAACGCTTGCAGTGGATGTTCATGAGGCGATTATGCAAATGTCGGGCGGCTACGATACCTGGATTGAAAATGATGGAGCCAATCTGTCCGTCAGCCAACGGCACCGGATCTCGATCGCGCGTGCGCTGCTTCGTTCTAACGAGCTTACCTTTATGGATGAAGTCGCGGCTTCCCTAGACCCCGAGTCCGAAATAGCGCTAAATGAGACCATCTCGCGTGTCAATCAGGGGCGGACGGTTGTTGCGGTTTCGCATCGGTTGAAGACCGTTTCACATGCAGATCTGATCTATTACATCCACGAGGGGAAAGTTATCGAATACGGTACGCATCAGGAGCTGCTAGAACGTCAGGGGGCGTACAATAGTCTCTGGCAAAAGCAGCAGGGCTTCCAACTATCCCACAATGGCGAAGTTGTCATTGAAGTCGAACGTTTGAGACAGATGCCTTTCTTTGCTTATATGAATGAGGAACTTCTGCACGAGATCAAAGATTTGCTGATGACAGAGAAAATCACGAGCGGTCAACATGTCTTCCGGCAAGGTGAAGCGGGAAATAAAATGTACATCATTGCAAGGGGCAAAGTGGAAGTGTCGAAAAGGAATGCTAAAGACGAGAACGTAAGAGTCGCTGTTCTTCAGGACGGAGACCATTTCGGTGAGATCGCGCTGTTGAAGGATGCGCCTCGCAATGCCAACATCACGGCACTAACGGATTGCATGCTATTGTCACTAACCCGCAAGCAGTTGCTGCCTCTATTGGATCGGTATGAAGATATGAAGGTGAAATTGAATCAGTCACTTAGTGAGCGGAGTTAGTCGATGTGAAAACCAAAAGTGTAGGGGCGGGCCTGGCTAGGCTGCGTCTTTATGCGTTTTATACGATTTCCAGAATCAGTAATATGTAGTATACGACACTGGGAAATTCTACTATGATAAGATTGGCTTATTAAGTAAAAAATGGGATTTTACTAGAGGGAGAGTCAGGATGAAATATAACATTTTCGCAATTGCCATCGTTAGCTTGATCGTATTCAGTTTATTCACACCATCTCAAACCTACGCTGCTGCGGCAGACGATGCAGTAAAGATCGAAGACCCAGTACTCGAGAAAGCAATTCGGGACGAGTTGAAACTAGAAGCTAGTGCACCTTTAGATGCCAAAGCTTTAGAAAAGCTAACGTCCCTTTACCCCAAGGGGAAAGAGAAAATTAAAAGCTTAAAAGGCCTGAACAAAGCGATTAAACTGAAGGAATTATACCTCCCTAATCAGGAAATTACAGATATTAGCCCGCTAAGCAGTCTGTATAACTTAACTTTTCTTTCTCTAAGCGGTAATCGCATTCAAAATGTTTGCCCGACCCTCCCGACAATCTATCAATTAAAAACGCTATTAATTAGCGATAATCAGATTGAAGATGTGAGCTGTCTTTCACATTTGAGTGAGTTAACTGATCTACTGGCAAGTAATAATAGAATTACGAATATAGCGCCACTTGCTAAGCTTCATATCGGTTGGTTGGATGTGTCGAAGAACCCGCTTGGGGATATAACCCCATTAAGTTCAATGAGTACGCTACATAATATCTATTTGAATAAAGATTCTTTGGATGAGAAATCCAAGGATCTATTACAGCGTTTCGAGCAATCCGGCGTAGCTGTGAATCGAACGTCGCCCATCACGGATTCCGTGTCTGGCATTTCAGTTCTAGTCAATGATGAGAGAGTACTGTTCGAGCATTCACCGATCGTGGACGCTGGAACAACCTTGGTCCAGTTTCGCCCCCTTTTTGAAAAGTTAGGCTTCACGATCGAATGGGATCAAGAAACGCGCACCATTCACGCGAAAAAGCAAGGGATAACGATGACGTTGCAGGTGGATAGCACGAATGGAAGTCTGAACGGATCGCCGCATACCCTTACGGTTGCCCCAAGAAATGTGGAAGGCAGTGTGTTTGTGCCGATTCGTTTCGTGGGTGAAGCCTCTAATTACGTTGTTACCTGGGACAGTAAAGCGAAAACGATATATTTAATGCCTACGCGCTCCGTCGTTACGCCGGATAGTCAGTCTAAATTTACGGTCAGTGGAAAATGGCTGAATAAAAGGGTATCCACTTCATTGGGGTATCAAACTTACATGACGCATGATAATGTTGCACTACTCACTTTTACGGAGTCCAAATTAGACGCTGTTGATTTCAAGACGTTGGGGGAATATTCGGCAGCTATCAAAAAATCCCTCGAATCCATCGCCATTTCCTTTTCAGATGATAAAATAGTCAAGATAAACGGGTTGGACGCACGACAATTCTCATACTCGGTTAAAAATAAGAATGGTATTACGTACAGGTATCTTCAAACACTTATGGATGGCAGTTATAACTACTATAGAGTTGTCCTGCAAAGTGAGAAACTGATCGACCCAGAAGTTGGTCAAGACTACCAAAGCATTGTTCAAACATTCCAAGAGATCAAAACACCTGCGCAATTAAGTGAGGAAAAGTTTCGAGTCCTTACGCCTACGGATCGTTTTCTAGATGCTGCTCATTACTATCGTAATTTCGGCTATTTCAATAAGGATAAAGCGTTGAGCAGCCAAGAATTTGATAATAAGTACCTAGGGATCTATAACAAATCGACCGACTGGAACCCGTTTGATTCTAGCAAGTTTTACAATGAGTTTGCCGAACTCTATATGTTAGAGCTAGATCAAGAGCGCGTTTGGTTAGAAGATACGGAAGCAGATGTTGCTAAGGGAAATGACGTCTATGTGGATACGCTAAAATGGTGGAGCTACATATCTCGCGGTGCTTTTGAGCCTACAGAGATTATGGAAACGTGGGGCACCGATGGTGGACCCGTTACCATTACTTTTACGATGTTCGGTCAAAAGAAAGTGCTTCATCCCGAGTATTTCTATGATTATATCGATGTAAGCATCCTCAGGGAGATTAACGAGATGATCAAAGACAGCGGTTATGAGTTTGTAGCCGTGTCCATCGATCAAGATGTCTTCGTGACGGTGTTGAAAGCGGATGAGAAGAGGAAACTAGAGCAAGAGCGATATATTGCTTTTATAAATTTTAAATAAGGTATACCTCTTAAAGCAGATAAGGCCATCCTTCCATTAGAAGGAATGGCCTTATTCTGGCTGAATGTAAGGGTCAGATAAAATAGTTTTTAAATGGAAAAATAAAACATTGCATTATTTGTCGAAACCATGCTATATTATCACTCCGGCCGCAAGACAGGCAGGCGAGAGTAACTGAAAGTAACTCGAAAAAAAGTAGTTGCACATTAAAAGTAAACATGGTATATTACTTCTCGCTGCTTCGGTAACACAGCAGTGAGCGAAAGAAATTGATCTTTGAAAACTGAACAACGAGTGAGTAAGCACGAACGAGCAATCGTTCAAAAAAGAGATTGCAAAATCTCGCTAGCATCAAAATGAGCATTTCAGCTTTCACAATAGGACGAGCAATCGTCCACTATTATGGAGAGTTTGATCCTGGCTCAGGACGAACGCTGGCGGCGTGCCTAATACATGCAAGTCGAGCGGGTTTATCC